>CALGZO010000306.1 GCA_937934465.1 uncultured Fimbriimonadales bacterium
TCGAACTCCAGCCATGCTTTGCCGGGCGTCTTCATCTCGGCGCGCAGGCGCAGCCGTCGGTTCGGTACCACCTGCTCCACGCGCCAGAAGTCGACCGCCTCGCCGGGCAGTAGTTCGTAGGGGTGGCGTCGCCCGCGCCGTAAGCCCGGTCCACCCACGAGCTTATCGAGCAATCCGCGCAGTCGCCACGCCCAGTTCCACGCCAGCCAGCCTGTCTCGCCGCCCAGCGAGCAGAACGCGCGGAACACCGCCTCAGGCGGCGCGTCGACCAGCGCGGTGCGCTCCTCGCGGATTAGACCCTCCCAATCTTGGAGCGTGTAGGTCTGCGCGGCGCCGAGCGCACCGCTCCAGTGCGTCTCGACCGCGTGTTCGGCGATGCGTGCCAGCGCGAGGCGCACTGCGTCGCGGTACTCCATCGGGCGAATATCGGGGAACAGTCGCCGCGCCTGCGTCGTGTCGGCGACCAGCGAGTGGACAATCCCCTCCACCAACGGCACTGCCAAACGGTTGGGGATGGGCGTGACCAGCCCGACCCACAGCGCGGCGAGCTTGGGCGCAAGCACGGGCGTCTTCAGCACGACGCGCTTCAGCCCACGCTCCTCAGCGTAGATGAGCATCATCTGGCGGAAGGTGAGCGGCGTCGCGCCGATTTCGACGACGCCCAGCGGTTCACGCGCCGCCGCTTGCAGCAGATAGCTCAGCACATCGCGTATGCCAATCGGCGAGACGAGGTTGTCTATCCAGCGTGGGGTAATCATGACGGGCAGCCGCTCGGTGAGGTAGCGCGCCATCTCGAACGAGGCGGAGCCAGAGCCGATGATGGGACCTGCGCGGAACTCGGTGCAGGGCAATCCCTCGCGTAGGATAGCGCCGACCTCCGCGCGACTGCTCAGGTGCAAACTTGGCGCGCCGTCGCGCGGCAGCAATCCCCCCAGATAGATGAGATGCTTCAGTCCAGCCTCACGCCCTGCCTGCACGAAGTTTCGGGCGTACTCGCGGTCGCGCTGGGCGAAATCCGCGCCTGCCTGCATCGAATGCACCAAGTAGTAGGCGACATCTATCCCGTGCAAGGCGCGGCGCAGCGAGTTCAGGTCGCCCATATCGCCTGCGACGACTTCCACCTGCTCGCGCCATGGTCGGGCGGCGAGCCGTTCGGGGTCGCGCGCCAGCACGCGCACGCTGTAGCCACACTCCAGCAGGCGGGGGGTCAGCCGTCCGCCTACATAGCCCGTTGCGCCCGTGAGCAGGATACGCGGCTTCGGCATTATTGGGCAATCCACGCGGGCTGGCTCAGCAGCGAGCGTTGCCACTTGGTGTAATCGCGAATGGCGTCGGCAATCGTGCGCCCAGTGCTTAGCGTAATCTGCTCGCGGCTCCAGACGCGGAAGTAGCCCAGTGCGCCGCGCGCCATCGGCGCGGTGGTCGCCACCTTGTAGGTGCGGTTGGGGTCTAACTTCGCGCCGCCAATCTGCACGCTCGCCACGCGCTTGCCCGGCTCGGCTTTGGGGTCAAAGCGCACTTCCGCGCCTGCTATCTGGAGGAAGGCGTTATTTTTCTGGGGGTAGAGCTCCAGCGCGCGTTCCAACGCCTGCAGAATCTGCTCGCCGCGCAGGCTCAGCACGACCACTTCGTCGTCGGGGTGCGCCAGCGCCTTGATGAGGTCGTCCGCGCTGAAGTTCGTGGACGGGATCGAGGCGGACTCGTTGAAGAACGCCGCGCCCAGCAGCGCGAGGTCTGCGCCTGTTGCCGAGCGCATCGTCTCCACAATCGTCTGCGCGGCGGGGTTGGCTCGCTCGCCCACGCCGCCAAGCGACTCCCCCTGCGACAGACCCACCTGACCCCAGCCAAGCGCCAGAGTCAGTCCAACCCAGCCCAAAAACAGTTTCATTATTCTCATCAGAGCTCACATCCTATTGCTTAGACTGCAGAAATCAGCTTCTGTGGCTTGGACAATCCTGTCCAAGCCCCATTAGGTGCGACGCCATTCGCGGCGTCGCCAAGTGCGCTTGCACTCACACTGTCGCACGGACAAGAATGTCCGTGCCACACTGTGGCTTGGACAATCCTGTCCAAGCCCCACAAGGTGCGACGCCATTCCTGGCGTCGCAAGGTGTGCCCTGCATAACGCTTTGCGCACGGACAGGAATGTCCAAGCGCAATTCGTCGGCGGGGACGCCGACGCTCCGGGTTTGTGTTTCGGACTGCTAACCCAGCCTCGGTGCGACGACATTCCTGTCGTCGCACAAAGCGTTCGCCCAACACGCCACGAATGGCGTCGCACCGCACCTACACGACGCCACGAATGGCGTCGCACCGCGCCTACGCGACGCCAAGAATGGCGTCGCACCGCGCCTACGCGACGCCAAGAATGGCGTCGCACCACTGCAAAAGCACGGACAGGAATGTCCGTGCCACGCGCTTGCTATGCTTCGGCAGCGGCGCGTTTGGACGCGCTCCACCTTAAATACGCCTCAACGAAGCCATCTATTTCACCGTCCAGCACCGCCTGCACATTTCCCGTCTCGTAGTCGGTGCGGTGGTCTTTGACCAGCGTGTAGGGCTGTAAGACATAGCTTCGGATTTGGTGTCCCCATTCTGCAGGGGCGACCTCGCCTTTGAGTTGGCGCATCTTCTGCTCTTCTTGGCGTCGGTAGTATTCCGCCACGCGCGCCGCCAACACTTTGAGCGCGACTTCTTTATTCTGATGTTGCGAGCGTTCGTTTTGACAAGAAGCTGTGATGCCTGTGGGCACATGGATAGCGCGGATTGCCGACTCGGTCTTGTTCACATGCTGTCCGCCGTGTCCGCCTGCGCGGAAGGTCTCAATCTTTACCTCTTCAGGCTTGAGTTGGTAGTCGCTTTGTTCCACTTGGGGCATCACTTCCACCAGCACGAAGGAGGTATGGCGTCGTTTGTTGGCGTCGAAGGGCGAGATTCGCACGAGGCGATGCACGCCGTGTTCCGATTTGAGCAGTCCGTAGGCGTTCTCGCCTTCAATCAGCACGCCCACGCTGGAGTAGCCCGTGATGGCGCCGGGCGACTCATCGACGATTTCGGCGCGGAACCCTCGCCGTTGCGCCCAGCGCAGGTACATGCGTAGTAGCATCGACGCCCAGTCGCACGCTTCTGTGCCGCCTGCGCCTGAGTTGATTTCCAAGATGGCGTTGTTGGCGTCGTACTCGCCGCTCAGCAGCGTCAGCAAGTCAAGTTGCTCTACCTCGCGTTGTAGGATGGCGACTTGTGCGCTTACCTCTGCTGCGGTTGACTCGTCGTACTCCATCTGCAGCAAGCTCAGCCACTCGGCGAGCTCCTCCGCCTGCTTCTGGAGCCGTTCGAGGGGTTCAGTTCGGTTGCGCAGGCGGGCAATCTGTTGCATTGTGGCTTGCGCTTCGGCGGGGTTCGCCCAAAACTCTGGCGACTCGCTCGCGCGCTGCAGGCGTTCCAGCTCGGATTTCAGTCGGGCGAGGTCAAAGATGCTCCCCGATCGCGTCCAAGCGTCGGCGAGCCTCCTGGATAGCGTCGTTCAGCGTGCGGAAGTCGATCATCGAGGATATTATACCCGCTACCCCCCGACATACGGTATAATAGCCCCTGTAGGAGGCGAATGATGAGGCAAGATAGCGTTCGCAGAGGATGGCTTGGGCTACTTTTGTTGGGGGTTGTTCTGACGCTCACAGGCTGTCGCGGCACGACTTGGAGTAAGAAAGAGGAAGTGCGTATCGGG
>CALGZO010000307.1 GCA_937934465.1 uncultured Fimbriimonadales bacterium
CGTCGCACCGATATGCAAACGCACTGATTAGCGGCTCACGCGGAGCCGATAGGCTTTGCTGAGCCTGTTCGTGCCGATTGCGCCGCCCGATTGCACCAGCGCGTAGCGCATGCGCCAGAAGATGAGCGTAATCATCAGTCCTATCGCCAAGCCGAGCAGCGCAGCGACGAGCCAGCGTCCCATCGCGTCGCCGTAATGCTCCAACGCCCACAGGTACGCCCAGCAGCCGAGCGATCCACCGATTATCCCTGCCGTCCGCGCGAGCGGCACAGGCAGATTCGGCGCGCCGTGCCCCAGCCCGTGCCCCAGTAGTCCGCCCAGCAGCGCCAAGCCCACCCATCGTGCGAGCGCTGCATCGTAGCCGACGAGCCAACCGAAGAGCAGTTGTCCCGCCGCGCCCGACAGCGCGCCTGCGCCCGCGCCGATGAGTGCGCCCGTCAGCACACGTCTCATACGGAACTCGGCGCGGTTCACCTGCTTGAAAAACGCCTGTGGCAAGCGCAGTCCCAGCGCGAGCATCAGCCCCAGCGCCGCGCCCCAGCCTGCCATCACGACGATTGCCCACAGCGGGCGTTCAGTGGGCAGCAGCGCCCAGTCCGACGCCTCGCTGGGGTCCACACTAATCGCGCGGCTCTCTTCCCCATAGCGGAGCTGCCCCTCAAACTCGCGCGTGCGCCCGTTCATCGTGATACGCAAAGTGTAAGGTGTGGGGTCGCGGTCGCCGTGATTCGCGTAATGATGCACATAGACCTTATAGGTTCCCTGTGGCGCGTTGCCGGGACGCCAGTAGATGTTCTCCACAGGGCGGTCGTTGGCGCGCAGTGGGTCGGCGTTTGCGTCCACATCCAGCTCGCCCCCCGTGGGACTGACGCGCTGTCGGAAGAAGATGTGGTTGCCTTGCGGGTCAATTACATGCAGGTCTAAGTCGTTGCGGTTGTTCCACGAGAGCGAGAACTGCGGGTCGCCGAACTGCGCGCCTGCCTGCTCTAACCGCTCTACCAAATCGTCGCGCGTCTCGAACAGCAACACTTGGTTGCCTGCCAAGAGCGCGGCGGTGTTCAGCGCGTCGAACAGGCGGTTCAGCCCCAGCGCGGTCAGCAGGGCGACGACGAGTCCAATTGTTCCGAACAGCAGGCGCACGCCCATCGGTTAGCTCCGTAGCGCGTTGAGGAGTTTTTGCCAGAAGGTCTCGTCGGATTGGCGTGGTTGCTGCATGCGTGCGTTCTGCTCGGCGCTGAGCCATCCGACAAGGTCGTCCCAGTAGTCGCAGAACTTCTGCGTGCTGCCGATGCACTCGGCGCGTGCGGCGTCCAGTTGCGCCTCGATACGCTCCAGCTCGGCTTGGAGTATCTCTCGGCGTTGGTACAGGTTCTGTACGGTTTGTGCTTTCAGGAACGCCTGTTGCACGGACGGCTCCTCGCGTCGACGCTCCACATGCTTCCAGTGCAGGTAGGCGACTCGCGCCTCGCGCTGGCGGATTTCGGGTTCGCGCCAGCCCTTGACCGACTTATACACGATGTAGGGCGCGCTGATAATCAAGCCTGCAATCAGGAACACCCAGAACGGCACGGTCTCGCCCACAGAGCTGCCCGTGAGTTGCGATTCCGCTTGACGCTCCATATAGAGCATATGCAATCCCAGCGCGTCCACGAGCGCAATCGCGACTGTCAGCGTCATCACAACTACTGTAAACAGCGCGACTCGCCACGCGGAGCGCATGGTGGGGAACGCGCTGGCGCTTTCCAATCCGTCGCGTCGTTCGCTTGCTTGGGCGGTGGAGGCGGCTAATGAGTACGCCGTGTTGCCCACCAGTTTCTCCACGAACAGCCCAATCACGGCGGCGAGCGCGACCAGCCACAGCGACTCGCCGCGTTGCAGCACCTCCAAGCTGAGCAACCCCGTGATGACGCCCAAGTTGACGCCCAGCAGCAACCCTGCCGCCAGCGGGGCGAAGAACTCGAACAGCCACTGTCCGACGATGGTGAATTGCGTGCCTTTGCTGGAGATGGGCGCGACGCCCTGCTCGCCGCATACCTCGTCGTCGGAGGCGAAGTCGGCGCGCAGAGCTTTCTCCACCAGTTGCGGGCTAATCGGTTCGGGCGCGGGCGGCGTTTTGGCGCGTTTGGGCGGCTTCGGCGGTTCGGGCAGTGGGATTTTCGCCGCCGCCATCGCATGCATAAACTCCGTCTGCGCCTGCTCAATCGCGCGCTGGGTCTCTTTGAGTTCGCGCAGCCGTTCCGCGCGCTGTGGCTCCAGCTCATGGCGCAGCTGCTCATACTGAAGCGCAGGAACCTTCACCAGGCGTGTGTACCACATGTGCAGGTCGCTCGCTTCCACGCGGTAGCCTGCTTTATGAAGATACGATTCCATCTGCAGCGTCACGCGCTCGGCGTCGGCGAGTTGCGCGTGCAGCAAGATGGGCGTGTCGTGGAAGACACTCGGCTCCAGCGGCAGGCGCCAGAACGGCGCAGCGTCGGTGTACGGTTCGGGCAACGAGCTTGGTTCGATGGCCTCGGCAGGCTCGCGCGCGGCTGTATAGACGCCGTTCGTGTCGGGTTCGGCGTGCGGCGTCTCCGTTGCGGGCATCTGCGCCGCCGCGTGCGTCAAATCGGGCTCTGAATGATCGCGTTCCATAAGTTCCCCCTAATTCTCCAGTGCTTGAAGGCGTTCCTTCACACGCGCCAGCGCGTCCCACATATCGGTCTCGCCGAACACTGTCAGTTTGCCTGCGTCGCGCAGCGGCGCGTAGTAGCTGTTCTCAACAGATGCACGATACTGATTGATCACCGGTCCGACCACCACGGCGACCACTTGCGGGTTCTGCGCCAGTTCGGCGGCGGCTTGGCGGGTGGCTTGCGCGGTGTGGCACTCGCCGTCGGTGAACACGCACAGCACGAACTTGCGCTCAGGGTGCTGCTGGATGTAGCGCTGGAACTCCGCCAGCGCCATATCGGGGCGCGTGCCCCAGCGTCCCAGATAGTTCTCGATGGTTTGGCGCGAGACTTGGTTGAGCTCTTTCGATGCCAGCGGTCGGCTCTCGTGGACGGTCTGCACTGTCTCGGCGTATCGCCAGATTTTGACGGGCGTGCGCGTCGGCAGCACCGTACCAATCATCTTGTTGAGGAACCCCACCGCCTGCTGTTTCTGCTTCTTAGAGACCGATTGGCTCACATCGAACGCGGCTGCGACCGCGAGCGGGGTCTTCAGCGTTTGCGCACGGCTGTACGACCAGAGCCACCACCCTACAGCAGACGCCAACATCAACGCGCCCACAAGCACCAACCCCATCAGCAAGGGATTATGTCCGTCGCCCTCCATGCCGCGACTGCGGCCCCCACGACTTCTCGACATGTGTACCTCCTACCGTATTACGAACATAATGTCAGGAGAGTTCCAGAGCCGAATTGACGAATCGCTCCCCCATCGCCTAATATTATAGCGCATGTCGCCGAGAAAAGTGTCTTGTAATCAATCGGGATTGCGAGTTGCAGGCGAGGAATCTCAAGAGGGACTTAGCGCAAGCCCCCTTGGGGAACGGTTCCGCCTGTCGCTGTGGGGGAACCGTTCCCAAGCTGTTGCGGTCGCCTCAGCCGCGCTGTTCGATGGGCGTGAAAGGTAGGTCGCGCGGACCGTTGTAGTCGCTGCGCGGGCGGATGAGGCGGTTGTTGTCGTGCTGTTCGATAATATGCGCCGACCAGCCCACGATGCGCGCCGCTGCGAAGATG
>CALGZO010000308.1 GCA_937934465.1 uncultured Fimbriimonadales bacterium
GCACCGCCGCGACGCCAATAACGGCGTCGCACCAGTGTTGTTCGTCGGCGGGGACGCCGACGCTACGCGGGTGTGCTTCGTCGGTGGGGACGGCGACGCTATGCTGGGGGGCGTAGCGTCAGCGTCTCGCTGACGAAAAAAACGCTTAAGCCCGATTTTTCGTACACTCTCAAAACCCCTGAGGGTGTTCGGAAAATCGTCTTGGCGGAATACCCATTCATGGAACGCAGCGCGCCCACGCAGGTGCGCCCCTATGGCAATAGCCAAGTAGGTGCAGGCACCCCCTCCTTTAGGTTCCCCCTGCTTGCAGGGGGAACCAATTGAGAAAAATCGGTTCCCCCTGCTTGCAGGGGGAACCAATTGAGAAAAATCGGTTCCCCCTTTTCAAGAGGGAACCTGCAGGAGGGGGTTCCCCATACAACAGGCGAATTTTCGAACACCCTCACCCCCCCCGAAGGTGATGCGGGGTCGTTCTCGGATAGAGCAGGTGTTTGGGAGCGTGAAGGGCGCGTATGGGAGTTCTGTGGGTTAGCGTCGTGGCATGGCGCGCGGTGTTGGGTGTGGGGGATGTTGGTGTTGTGGAACTTGGTAGCCTATATCGCGCGGCGAGGCTACGCTTTGGCGCCGATGGCTTGCAGCACTGCGTGGGCGTTCGCCACAGCCATGCGCCCGTCATAGCCGTCGAAGGGGGGCGTCTCGTTGTAGAGGATGGCGCGGATGAAGCTGCGCAGCTCCCACAAGTACGGTTCAGGCGCGCCAATCTCTTCGGGAGTGAGGCTCACTTCAGGCTCGCCCAGACGCTTGTATCGAGCCGCGCCGCTGAAGCCCGTGTGTTCGATTGTACCTTCTGTGCCCACGATTCGCACCAGATAGCCGCCGAGATGGTCGATGATGCTCACCTCGACGGAGCCGACGACGCCGTTTTCGAACTGTAGCAGCGCGCTCCACTGCTGAGTGAAGTTGGGCGTGGGGTACGGCTGTGCGCCCTGCGCGGCGACCACGCGGAACTCGCCCAGCAGCCAGCGCAGGTAGTCGAGCTCGTGGACATTCATCTCCAGCAGCACGCCGCCGCTCTGCTGGGGGTCGGCGCGCCAGCCCTCGCGGAACAGATTAATCTCGTAGCCGCGCCGTTGCAGATGGATTGCGACGGGCGCGCCAATCACGCCCGCCTGCAGCCACTGCTTCGATTGCCAAAACAGCGGAAACAGGCGCAACACTTGCCCCGCCATAAGTACGCGCTGAGCCGCCTGCGCCGCATGCAACATCGCGTCGCAATCGGCTACCGTGAGCGCCAGCGGCTTCTCGCAGAAGACATGCTTGCCATGCTGCAACGCCTGCACGCCCAGCTCGTGGTGAGTGTGCGGCGGCGTGGCGATAATCACGGCGTCGACCGCAGGGCTTTGCAGCAGCGCGTCCAAACTCGCGAACACTTCAGTCTCCAACTCGGCGGCGGCTTGCGCCGACAACTCGGCGTTCACATCGTAAACGCCTACAAGTCGCGCTTCACTCAGGGGGCGCAACTGCCACGCCAAGTGGCGTCCAATACCCCCTGCGCCTATCAGTCCGATCCGTACTTGCGCATGCATAAATTCTTTAATGTGTCTTCACGATGCGGGAAGCGCGTAGCGATACCTCGCCCGACCCAACCACGCGCTAACCTCAAGCGCGGCGACGCTCCAAAGGGCGGCTACGACGATTATTCCACAAACTGCCGACGCCATACACGGCTTAGGGTTCACACAATCCCTGCACGCAGCAGGTCTTTGAGCACAATCATGCCAATCGGTTTGCCCTCGTCGTCCAGCACGGGCAGGTCGCCGATTTTGGCAGGCGCGCGGTGGAACCGTTCCAGCACCTCGATGGCGAGCGGGTTGCCGCGCAGGGTCATCGGCTGACGGGTCATCGCCTCCGTGACAGGTCGGGCAAGCGCAGTTTCATCTTGCAGGAGCCGTCGTCGGATGTCGCCGTCGGTGATAAGCCCCACCATCTTGCCGTCGTTGTCCACCACGCATGCTGCGCCTGCGCCCGCTTTGGTGATGGCGAACAGTGCGTCGCGCAGGAGCGCGGTTTGGGGCACGATGGCGAGCGCGTCGCCCGTGCGCATCACATCGTAGGCGCGTATCAACAGTCGTCGCCCCAGCGCGCCCGCAGGATGGTTCAGCGCGAAGTCGCTGGGAGTGAATCCGCGCATCGCCATCACTGCCATCGCCAGCGCATCGCCCAGCGCGAGCATCGCGGTCGTGCTGGCGGTCGGCGCAAGGTTGTGGGGGCACGCCTCGCGCTCGATGGGTATCTCCAGCACCAAGTCTGCCATCCTGCCCAGCGTCGAGTCGGGGCGAGCCGTGAAGACTATCGTATACACCCGCAGGCGTTTGAGGGCAGGGCACAGCAGCGTGAGTTCGTCGCTCTCGCCGCGAAACGAGAGCAGAATCGCCACATCTTGCTCGGTGATTGTGCCCAGGTCGCCGTGCGCGGCTTCGGTGGGATGCACGAATAGCGCGGGCGAGCCTGTGCTGCTGAAGGTGCCGGCGAGCTTGCGTGCAATCGCGCCCGACTTGCCCACGCCGCTGAGGATGACGCGCCCCTCACAGCGCAAGATTGCCTCCACCGCTTGGTCGAACCGCTCGTCCAGCGATTCCATCAGCCGATGGAGGGCGTCCGCCTCGATTTGCAGCACCTCACGCGCCACGCGCCGCGCGTCCGTGCGCTCCAGCGTCGCGTTCATAGCAGGTTATCGTCCAGTTCGGGCATCACGCGCGCGCGGCGACGACGGCGCGGACACTGCGACGACTCGCCATAGTTCTCTTCATAGACCTGAATAATCTTCTTCTTGACCCGCTGCAGCGCGTTATCGATACACTTCGTGCCCCGACACAATCGGTCGGACATCTCTTTGTAGGAGAGACCATCTAAATAGAACTCCAGCACCTGTTTTTCGAGCTCGCTCATCTTCTCACGCGCCATGTGCAGTACGGCGTGTGGGATACGCTTCTGCAGAATCCACTGCTCTGGGTTGAGCGTGTTGGGGTCGGGCAAGATGTCGCTGAGGTTGGAGTCGGTGTCGTCGTTGTGGTGGTTCTGCAGGGGGCGATAGAGCGAGACATAGTCGTTGAGGGGGATATGTTTCTGCCGTGTGGCGGCTTTGACCGCCGAAATGATTTGTCGGGTCACGCAGAGCTCCGCGAATGGGCGAAACTTATGCACCTGCGCGTCCTTGAAATCGCGAATCGCTTTGAACAGCCCTATCAAGCCCTCTTGCACCACATCTTCGTGGTCGGCGCCGATTAAAAAATAGGAACGCGCCTTGCTTTCCACCAACGAGCGGTATCGCTTCAGAAGGGTTTCAGTGGCGCGTTCGTTGCCCTGCTTCGCATAGAGAACAAGTTCCTCATCCGCCATGTAGGTTGTGCAAAGATTCGCGTCTTCGTAAAAGTAGCCGTCCGTCATCGCCATACTTAGATCCCTCCATCGGTCGTCCTACTTCAGCCCACACCGAGAGGCGCTTTGCCGATGAGTGATTCGCCCACTAACTCATCCTTAAGCCTGCGCCTTGTGGGTGTCTGCAGCGCTCCCCTGCGGACATGATTAGTTTATACGATTCGCCCCGTAAAAGTCAAGGGTTTGGCGGGAATTTAGGGGCGAATCGCGCTCGAAATTGGCAGGAATCGGCAGGAAGCGTCGAATTGCATGAGTTGCACACGCGGCGAAGGGATATACCGCACGCCGATACGGAGGTCGACAGATGGATAAAACGCGAATCTGGAGTTTGCTGGCGCTTGCAGGGCTAACCACAACAGGCATCGCGGCTTGGCAGCCGCAGCAATCGCCCCTGCAGATTCTCCGAAAGGAGCCGAACCGACTCACGATGCAGTTTCGCGGGGTGAAACCTGCAACCGTCGAGGTGGTGGTGGACGGGGTCGTGGTCGCCACGCGCCACCTGAGCGGGCAGACCGACCGTCTGCAACTGAACCTGCACAGCACAGGGCTTGCGCCGGGCGTTCATGAGGCGACCATCAAACTGTATGATGCGCAAGGGCGACTCATCGGGCAGACGAACACGCGCATCGACTTGACGCCCGACCCCAACAGTCCGCTGACCATCGTCGTCCCCCGACATGGGAGTACGGTCGCGGGCGATGTGCCGATTGAAGCGCGCGCCTCTCGTCAAGGGACGCTGTATGTCTCGTTCTTCGTAGATGGGCAGATTCGCGGGCTGCGCAACTATCCGCCGTATGTGTACAATTGGGACACCACGCGCGAGGCGAACGGCTGGCACACGATTGAGGTGTGGGGCTACGACGGCAACCAGACGCTCAAGACGCCCCCGATGCGAGTGTATGTGAACAATCCGGGCGGGCGCACTGAGCGTCAGGAGGTTCCCGAAGCCGAGCCGCCCACAGCAGTCGCCGCAGTGAGTGAACCGCCGACAGCTGAACCGACGCTGCGCGCGGCAGAATCGTCCGAAACGCGCCTGAGCGACCACACGCGGCTCATCGCGCCTGAAACGCCTGAGTTGGAACCTGCGCCGACGCCTGCACCGACGCCTGAGGTGATAGTCGCTGCGCCTGATTTAGCGTTGAATGCGCCAGCGGCGGCGCGTCTGAGTGAGGCGCGTCCCGTCGCGCCGCCTGAGACGCCCGACGCAACGACCATCGCGACGACGCCTGCCCGTGCGCCCCAATCCGTGCGCCTTGCCCAAGCGGAGCCGCAGATGCGCGGTCAGAAACTGCGTGCGCCACAGGTCGCCTTCGCGCCCAGCCCACGCCGCGCCGATGCCAGCGCGTGGGTGAACATCGAGCGCGGCGCACGCCTGCCCGCAGGCGTCGCGCAGTTCGAGGTCGCCCTCGACGCGATGCTCATCTCGTTCGATGTCGCGCCGCAAGTGGAGAACGGCATACCGCTGCTGCCCGTCCGCCCGCTGCTGGAGGCGTTGGGCGCACGCCTACGCTGGGACAACCACACAAAGACGGCGACGATTGAGATGGGTGAACGGCGCATCCTGCTGCGCGTGCGCGAGAACGAGATGGTGGTGGACGGCGCGCCTGTGCCTACCGACGCGCCTTTGCGCATCCATCGCGGGCGCGTGCTGGTTCCTGCCGCCGCCCTACGCGAACTGCTGAACGCAGAGGTCGCCTATGACGGCGCGGCGCAGCAGATAGTCATCAACACAGGGCGCGAGTAAGCACTCTCCTGCAGGGTACAATTGCCCTGATGGCAATTCGCGTCAGGTTGGGGCAGGACGAAGTGCAAGTGGAGCCGGGCGGCTCCGTGCAGCTTTTAGCCGTAGTGCGCAACGAGAGCGACACGCCCGACCAAGTCGCGCTGGAGGTGGAAGGCGTCGATGCGGAATGGTGCGCGATTCCCATCCCCTCGTTCGCACTTGCGCCAGGCGAGGAGGTACAGGAGCGCATCCTGATTCGCCCCCCGCGTAGCACCGAGAGCCGCGCGGGGACTTACCCGATTCTGGTGCGGGCGCGCTCGCTGGAGAACGGCGGCGCAGGCGTGGCGCAGGGCAGCTTGGTAATACGCCCCTACAGCATGCTTACAATCGAGATTGCGCCGAAGCGCAATCTCGCCTCGCCCCTACGCAAACGCGCGCCTTACGAGCTGACCCTCTCCAACTACGGCAACACCGAGCAGACAGTGCAGCTGAATGTTTCCGACACCGAAGACGAGGTGGTGTTCGAGCTGGAGCGCGAGCGCGTGCTGCTTGCGCCAGGCGAGACACAGCAGGTGATGGTGCATGCGCAACCGCGCCGCATGCCAATCTTGGCGAACCCTGCGCTGTTCAGCTTCACGGCGACCGCGCGCAGCGTGGAAGACCCACTCCGCTCCGCCTCTGTGCAGGCGCAGTTGGAGCGGCGCGGCGTGGTCAGCCCGCTCATCTTGGGCTTCGTGGGGGTGCTGCTCGTGCTGCTGGCGCTGTGGGCGTACACGCGACCGCTGCCCGTGCAGGTGGAAGAGTTTATCGCGCAGCCCGCGCAGATTACCGCGGGCGAGACCACCACGCTCAGCTGGCAAGTGCGCAACGCCGAGACCGTGCTGATAGAGCCTGCGTTAGGCGAGTTCGACCCGAACCAGCAGCGTTCGGTGCAGGTGCAGCCGCAGACCACCACCACCTATCGGCTAATAGCGCGCAACCGCTACGGCGAGCAGATACGCGAGGTGGTGGTGATTGTGCAGAACGCGCCTGAGCCGCCCGCGCCCGTGATTATGAAGTTCTACGCGGAGCCTGCCCAAATCAAGCGCGGCGAGTCGGTGCTGCTGCGCTGGCAGGTGCAGAACGCCACCGAACTAATCCTCACCCCGCCCGGCGGACAGAAGTTGGACCCCGCGATGCCCGGATTCGAGCATCGCCCCTCGCGCACCACCGAATATGAACTAATCGCCCGCAACGCGGTGGGCGTAACGGTGAGTAAAAAAATCAAGGTGGAAGTGATCGACCCGTCGCAGGCGCAGGTCTTGAGCTTTACGGCGCAGCCCGAGCAGATAACCGCTGGCGAGAGCGCGATACTACGCTGGGAGGTCGTGAACGCGGTGCGCGTGGAGATCGACAACGGCGTTGGGCGTGTAGACCTGAAGCAGAGCGAGCTGTCCGTCACGCCCACTGCCACGACCACCTACACGCTAACCGCCTACGATAGCGAGGGACGCCCTGTGCAGGCGAAGGTCACAGTGACGGTCGCGCCCGCGCGTGAACCCCCTGCCGACGAGTCGCCTTAGCCGCGACGCGCCTTACGCTTGATGCGCGCCAGCGCGTTATCGACCGCTTTGAGCGAACACCCCAACCGCTCGGCAATCTGCCGATAGGTCAGTTTCTGCTGATACAGCGCAATCACCTGCGCCTCCAACGGGCTAAGGCGCGTGTCGAGGAACGCCTGTCGCTGCGCCGACGCCTCAAGCTCGCAGAGCTGCTCTATCAAGTCTTGCGAAGGGTCGGCGATGCGCTCCACCCAACTGTGCTGATTCTCTGGCGTGTCGGATAGGCTGAAGGTCGGCAGGTTCCACCGTTGCGCGCGCTTGAGCTCGGAGAGGATTTGGCGGCGAATGCACACACGCGCGAACGCCACAAAGCTCGTTTGACGCTTCGGGTCGAAACACTGCACCGCCCGCCACAAGCCCAGCAGGGCTATCTGATTCACATCTTCCGAGTCATAGCACGGCAAGAAGAACCGTCCTGCCACACTCTGCGCAAGCGGACGGAACAGGGCAATCACCTGCTCCGACGCATCCTCGTCGCCCTGCTGCGCCCGTATTACCAAGTCATCCACGCACGAATAATCGCTCCACAAATACATAAAGGCGTCACCGCCTCTATTATAGCCCAGTTTTCACCCGGCGGAGCGAAGTCCCCTACGGAAAAAGGCGATTTTTCCCGATGTTTGCTTATCTCTGCTATGGCGGCAGTGGACACAGCCAAACAGTCGCCGTCTACCAGTCGCTTGTGAACCGCTATTGGTTCAGCGCAGCGATAAACGGGAGGTTCCGATACTGCTCGGCATAGTCCAGTCCGTAGCCGACGACGAACCGATCGGCGATTTCGAAGCCGCAGTAGGCGATGGGAACCGAAACTTGACGGCGCGCGGGTTTGCTGAGCAGGGTGCAGACGCGCAAGCTCAGCGGCTCGCGCTGTTGCAACAGCTCCAACAGATAGCTGAGCGTCAGCCCCGTGTCGTAGATGTCTTCCACCACCAGCACATGGCGGTTCTCGATGGGCGAGTCGAGGTCTTTGAGCAGGCGCACCTGCCCTGTGGAGGCGGTCTCCGCGCCGTAGCTTGAGACGGCGACGAGGTCGTAAGAGACGCGGAGCGGGATTGCACGCAGCAAATCTGCCATGAACAGCAGCGAGCCTTTCAGCACGCCCACCAGTAGCGGCGGGCAGTTCGCGTAGTCGCGGGCGATTTGTGCGCCCAACGCCGCCACGCGCTCCTGCAGCTCGTGGCTGGGGATGAGCAGCTCCAACTCTGGAAAGCGTTGGAGCCACAGCGCGTCGTCCATGGAGTGCATCAGCCTTTGAGGATACCCAACGGCGTCTGCTCCGTGCGACTTAGCCATGCCATCAGCATGCCGACCGTCAGCGCGCCGACCGCAATACTGAATAAGCCCTTCTGAAAATCGCCTGTGAGCGCGACAATCGCGCCTGGCACGAGTGAGCCGCCCACCCCGCCTACCAGCACGGTCGTTCCGTTATATAGCCCTGTGAGTGCGCCCACGCGCGTTGGGTGCGCCATCTGCTGCAGGGTAGCGAACTCTTGCGCGTTGTAGCTGCTTTGGAAGAACACGCCCGACGCCAGCAGCGCGATGGCGAGCGTATTGGACGACGCATATGCTGTCAGCAGCACGCATCCGCTCGCCAGCAATAGCCCCACGCTCGCCATCAGCATCCGCTTGCCACGCGTCGCCCAGCCCTGCCGCGACCGCCAGCAGCGCGAGCGTGGCTAACAGCCCCTCCAGCAGCATCGCGCCGTAGCCGACAGGCAGCGCATGGCGCGGCTTGTCCAACTGCCGCACTGTCGTGCCCGACGCCACC
>CALGZO010000309.1 GCA_937934465.1 uncultured Fimbriimonadales bacterium
CAGGTGCGACGACTTTCCTGTCGTCGCGCCCAGTAGCACGACATTCCCGTCTGTGCAGCACACCACAGGTGCGACGACTTTCCTGCCGTCGCGCCCAGTAGCACGGACATTCCTGTCCGTGCCCGCTCTGCTTGGACAGGAATGTCCAAGCCACTCGTAGCGTCGGCGTCCCCGCCGACGGAAGCAGCGACGCCAGGAATGGCGTCGTACCTGCGCTTGGACAAGAATGTCCAAGCCACAAGTAGCACGGACATTCCTGTCCGTACGCTTTGCACTGGGTGCAACACACTGCGCTTGGACAAGAATGTCCAAGCCACAAGTAGCACGGACACTCTTGTCCGTGCGCTTTGCACTGGATGCCTCGCTTCGCGCTTGGACAAGAATGTCCAAGCCACAAGTAGCACGGACATTCCTGTCCGTGCGCTCTGCACTGGATACATTGCCTTGCGCTTGGACAAGAATGTCCAAGCCACAAGTAGCACGGACACTCCTGTCCGTGCGCTTTGCACTGGATGCATCGCCTCGCGCTTGGACAAGAATGTCCAAGCCACACTTGTAGCACGGACATTCCTGTCCGTACGCTTTGCACTGGGTGCAACGCCTCGCGCTTGGACAAAAATGTCCAAGCCACAAGTAGCACGGACAATCCTGTCCGTGCGCTTTGCACTGGATGCCTCGCTTCGCGCTTGGACAAGAATGTCCAAGCCACGAGAATGCTCAGCGCGCTGTCGCCGTTTTCGAACAGCGGGTTAATAGTACCCCCTGTCGGGCGAGATTCCTGCAAGCAGTTGGTAAAGCGTGCTGGTGAGGGTACAAATTTTGAGTTCATCACGGCATCGGTGCGTGACGGCGCGATGCCGTTCGTGGCGTCAGCAGGTGGGGTTCGGCGCGGCTGTTTGTGCCCCTCCGCTTGCAGGAGGAACCTCACGACGCCCAGACACATGAGCTACTGAGTCCCTCGCAAACGGAACAGTGGCGCTACCGCTGCGTGGTCTTGCGCTCCCTCCCCGCGTGCAGGGAGGGAGCTTAGATGAACTCAGCATCCCTCGCCGAACGCGAACAGCACTTGGAGCAAATCCGCGTCGTCGACGACGCCGTCGCCGTTCACATCCGCCGCCAAGTCCAAGCCGCTTTGCCCAAACGCGAATAGCGTGGTCAGTAGGTCTGCGTCGTCGACGCAGCCGTCGCCATTCGGGTCAGGGCGGAGCGCGTACTTGACCACAGCCAGCCGATAGTCAATCAGGTATCCCTGCTGGTTGTAGATGGGACGCTCGCCCGCGACCACGAGGCTGCCGTCTGGCTCTGGGAACAGGTCGTGAACAATCAGGTTCGGGTCGAAGCGCCATGCGAACTGCCCATTCGCGCCGATGCGTCCGAGCAGTCTCGGCGCGGCGAGGTATCGCTGTCCTCCGGGGGCGAGGCGTAGGATGCCCCAATCCGCGCGATGGGGGATATTCAGCAGCGCATCTTCTTCGAGCGCGCCGCCCAGCGAGAAGCGCAGCAGGCGAAGGATTGCCGTCTCGAACGGCTCGCCACGCCACATTACCGTGCGCACCAACACATGGGCGCGCCCCTGAGCGTCTACCTGAAGGCTCTCTACACTATCATCCTGCGACAGATAATCGTAGCGATAGCCCCAGCGCAGCGGTCCCATACCGTAAGCCAGCAGTACCACATCGTCGCCCGTGTAGAAGCCCTCCGAGACGATGCCCACATAGGTCATTTCGGTCGGCGCGCTCGGCGGCGTCGATGCGAGGGCAAGCGGCGCATCGAACCCGCGCGCAGGTCCAGAATAGCTGTTGATTAACAAACTCCTAAAGGTAAAGCGTGCGTCTACAAACTGCGTCGGCGAAGCGACTATGCCTGCAACCTCGGTCTGCCTATCCAGCGAATAGGGCGCATAACTCACGCCCCACGGACGCATAGGATACAAATCCTCATAGAGGAAGTTGCTCAACGAGAAGACGGTGGTCGCGGCTCTACCCGAAGAGTTTATCCACTCGGCGTAGAGGGAGGCTCCAGCGTCATAGTGTTGCCCGAATCGCAGGGGGCGTAGCTGCCCTCCGTCGGGGTGCGTCTGCAGCGCCACTCTTTGAAGCGCGCCTGTAGACGACACGAAATGTATCTGGGTTTGCAGTTGTCCATCGGCGTCTAAGAAGCGTCCTAACAGCGCGAACTCGTTCTGGAACTCGATACCGTCCACGAAGGCATCGTCGAACTGTGCGCCGTCGGCTTCATAGCTCCACAGCTCGGTACCGTCTGGCGCGAGGCATATGGCGAGGGCGTCATAGCCAGAGGTCGGGTTCCACCGTGCGCCGAGCAGGAGCCATGCGCCGTTGTGCAAGCGCGCCACGCGCTCAAGCTGCGCCTGTCGGTTCTGCGACGGCGCGAACTCGTACCGCCACACCTCACGCGCCTGACCGAACGCCGCGCTCACAAGCGTCGCAGCTATTCCCCAAAAGTATAGTGTACGCATTTTCTGACACCTCCTATCGCGGCGCGAAGAGAT
The DNA here is from genome assembly GCA_937934465.1 of uncultured Fimbriimonadales bacterium. Taxonomy (GTDB): domain Bacteria; phylum Armatimonadota; class Fimbriimonadia; order Fimbriimonadales; family GBS-DC; genus GBS-DC. Next base: position 2,510 of record CALGZO010000309.1, read on the forward strand.
TAATGTACCCGCAGGCGTCGGTATGCGCCGCGCTGGGCACGCCTTCGGCGTTGTATTGGTTGAACGGGTCTATCGCAGGGTTCGTAGCGTTCGGCGCGAGCCGCCGCCCCAATCGGCGCGTGTCTAAACGCCCATTCAACAGCAGAAAGTGCATCCCTGTGCGATGAATCCAGACCGATTGACGCGGCAGATGCACTTCGCCGCGCGGATAGTGGCTCGCAGGATCCTCACACGGCTTGTACAGGCACTGTCTCCCCACCTGGTCGGGCTGGTCGCAGCGTAGCATGGGGTTCACAGGCGCGAACCCTATCACATGCTCGCGTCCCAACCCCTCCCAGAACACGGGCAGCAGCGACGCATCGGCGACTAACGCCAGTTGGTATCTGTGAAGGTAGCCGTTGTAGGTGTAGCTGACGGCGATGGGCGCGCGAGCGCGTATCGTGTAATCCACGCCCGAACGCTTGGCAGGCAAAGTCGCGGGACAGCGCAGGCGCAGCAGACTTTCAGGGGCGTTGACGCCACGCAGGTAGGGGTGGAGTGAGTTCGCCCAAGTCAAGGCATCGCGGGGCGCGCCGCCTTGCCAATCACGGGGCACAGGCGCAGGCTCGTTCCAACGCCACGCCTGGTTGGGGGCAGGTCGCTCATACGCCAACGGGAAGGTCTCGTCGTAATCGTTCAGGTACATGTGGAGCGCGGTCGCCATCTGCGACAGGTTCCGCGCACAGACTCTCTCGGCTGGGTCAAAATTATCGGCGACTGCGCGTATCAGCAGCGTCGCGCCCAGCACCGACGCCGCTATCAATCCCAGAGAGGCTAATCCCCTTTGCATCGCTTGCCTCCAGAACAATTATACCCTAAAAACTTGGCGTCTCACGGCGCAGCATCGGCAGGGACGCGCCGCTTTGATTAGTCGGTAAGGTCGAAGGCGTTCAACACCACCTGCTCGCGGGTGGCTTGCATCACCAGCAGGCGCGACGCGCGTTCGTTTTTGGGGTCGCCGTAGCGCACGCACAGCGGCGTCTCACGGCGCGGCGCGCCAATAGCCGTCAGGTTCACCCGATGCAGCAGGTAGGGACGCCCCTGACGCAGCTCCAGTTGCGCCACGCGGTCTTGCGCTATGCCGTAGAGTCTCGGCGACGCCTTCTCCGACGCGCGCAGCAGGCTCACGAAGCGATACCCGTTCGTGTAGAACGCGCCCCACTGCACCGCCGAGCGCGGAATCTGCATCACCAGGCTCTGAATCTCGCCCGACAGCAGGTCTTCAGGCGCGAGGTAGAACTGGTCGTCCAGCAGCGGTTTCTCCAGAACATAGTAGTAGGGGGCTTGCTCTTGGTGGTCGTAGCAGATTACTCGCGCGACGCCCTCCTTGTCGACGAGTCTGCCGATGGGCACCGTGCGCGTGGGGGATTCCGAGACGAGCTCCTTCTCGCTCCAGAGCCAGCCTGCGCCGTCGGTATAGATGAGGGTTTTGCCCTCGTGCGCGGGGTGCAGCGCGTACAGGTCGCGTTGCATTCGGTGGGGTTGCGTGCGTATCTCGCGCCACTGCCCCCCTTCCCAGACGCGGAAGGAGATGCGCCGCTCGTCAATCGTGAGCAGCTGCGCTGGCTGGCGCGGCAACGCCAACACATCGAAGCTCAAAGTGTCCTTCGGCAGGTTCTCCTGCCAGATGAGTTTCAGCATCGTGTTTATAGTATGATATGGCGACGCGCAGCTGCGATGGTCGTTGCGCCGCGCGTTCAGATAGGCAACCGTTTTTGGAAGTGGTTGCGCAGGTAGATAGCCACTGCGTTCAGGGTCAGCAGGAGCAGCAGCAGCACGATGATTCCCGCAGCGGCGTTCTCTTGGAAGGCGTGTTGCGGGCGCGTCGTCCAGTTATAAACCTGCACGGGCAGCACGGTGAATTTGGAGAACACGCTTTCGGGCAGCGTGCCGATGTAGACCACCGCGCCGACCACCAGCAGCGGCGCCGTTTCGCCAATCACGCGCGAGAGCGAGAGAATGACGCCCGTGAGGATAGAGGGCATTGCGACGGGCAACACACTGTAGCGCACCGTCTGCCACTGCGTTGCGCCCAGCGCGAGCGAGCCGTCGCGCAGGCTTTTCGGCACGACGCGCAGCCCCTCACGCGCCGCCGTGATAATCACAGGCAACGCCAGCAGCGCCATCGTACACGCGCCCGCCAATAAACTTCGATCCATCGCCAGCGTGCGCACGAACACCTGAAGCCCCAGTAGCCCATAAATCACGGAAGGCACGCCCGCGAGGTTCGTGATGTTAATCTCGATGAGGCGCGTGAACCAGTTGCGCTTTGCGAACTCCTCTAAGTAGATTGCTGCGCCGACGCCAATCGGGATGGCAATCGCCGCAGTGAGCAGTAGCAAGTATGCGCTGCCGACCAGCGCAGGCAGGATGCCCGCCTGCTCCGCGCGACGCGAGGGGAAACTGGTGAAAAACTGTGGGTTCAGACGCGCGTAGCCGTCCAGTAAAATCTTGGTTAGCAACACCACCAGCGTCGTGATTGCCAGCAGCACGATGCATGCGCTAATCACTTGGAACAGGTGTTCGCGGCGTCGCTCGCGGGCGCGCCATTCCGCACGGCTGACCACTTGCATCATAGACGCGCTCCTTTGTAGCGTTGGCGCACACGCTCGCTGAAGAGGTTCAGCGCCAAGGTAATCAGGAACAGCAGTAGCCCGACGGCGAAGATAGTGCGGTACTCCACCGAGCCGTGGGGCGTGTCGCCCATCGTGATGCGCACGATGTAGGCGGTCATCGTCTCCACCGCGCGCAGGGGATTGAGCGTGAAGTTCGGCTGCTGTCCAGCGGCGATTGCCACAATCATCGTCTCGCCCACCGCGCGGGAGACGCCCAGCAGGAACGACGCCGATACGCCCGACATCGCGGCAGGCACCACCACGCCCCACACGGTCTGGAACCGCGTCGCGCCCAACGCCAGCGAGGCGTAGCGTAGACTGTTCGGCACAGCGTAGAGCGCGTCCTCGCTTAGCGAGGCAATCGTGGGCAGTATCATAATGCCCATCACCAGCCCAGCCGACAGCGCGTTGAACCCCTCCAGCCCCGGAATGAACCGCTGCAGCAACGGCGTCAAGAAGGTCAGCGCGAAGTAGCCGTACACCACCGTCGGAATGCCCGCCAGCACCTCCAAAGTGGGCTTCACCACGCGCCGCACACGCGGCGAAGCGTACTCGCTCAAATACACGGCGGTTATCAGCCCCACAGGACCTGCCAACAGCAGCGCAATCAGCGAGGTCAGCACCGTGCCCAACACCAGCGGCAACACTCCAAACGACGGATTCGAAAAAGTGGGCGTCCACACCGTGCCTGTGAGGAACTTCATAGGCGACACCTTCTCGAAAAAGTGCATACTCTCGCTAATCAGGATGAACACTATCGCGAAGGTGGTCAGCACGCCTATGAACGCGCATACGAACAGGAATAACCGAACAACGGCTTCCTCGATGCGCACGCGGCGGCGGTTGCGCGCGGTCGAGCCGACACGCACAACCGCGCGCGGATATGCCACCGAAACCTCAGATGGAGTGTTACTGGGCACTCTTCTCCGATTCCTCCTCGATTCTATAAAGGTCTTCCAGCTTCACGCCGACCTGCGAGCCGTGTGCGCCGAACACCGAGCCGGTGATGCGCTTCTCCACACGCTGCTTTATCAGGTCGTACACCTCGCGCGGCAACCCGATGTAGCCCACTTCATCCGACAGTTTGCCAGCCTCTGTCAGGGCGAACTGCACGAACGCCGCCACTTCGGGGCGTTCCAGCGCGCGCAGGTTCACATACAGAAACAGCGGTCGCGCCAACGGCTGATAAGTGCCGTCCAGCACGCTTTCGCGGGAGGCTTTCACAGGACCGTTGCCGTTATCGACGCCCACCAGTTTCAACTTGTCTTGGTTGTTCTCGTAGTAGGCGAGTCCGAAGTAGCCGAGCGCGCCGCGCGTGCGCGCCACGCCCTGCACCAAGATATCGTCATCCTCGCTGCCCGTGTAGTCGCCGCGACTGGCTTTCTCTTTGCCGACAATCGCCGCGGTGAAGTAGTCAAAAGTGCCCGAGTCGGTGCCTGCGCCGAACAGCACCAGCGGCTCGTTCGGGAAGCCTGCACGCACTTGCGACCAGTTCTTGATTTTGCCCTGCGCGGCAGGCTCCCAGATTTTCTTGAGTTCGGCGACAGTGAGCGAGTCGCACCAGTTATTTTGCGGGTTCACCACCACCGCCATCGCGTCGTAGGCGACGGGGATTTCGATATACTGGATTCCGTTCTTTTGGCAGAGGGCGTCCTCGTCTTCACGAATGGGTCGCGACGCGCCCGTGATGTCGATTTCGCCGTTGCCGAACTTCTTGAAGCCGCCGCCCGTGCCCGACTTGCCCACCGTCACTTGAACTTGAGGATACTTCTTCTGAAACTCTTCCGCCAACGCCTCCGAGATAGGCAGTACGGTACTGGAGCCGTCGATGGTAATCTTGCCTGAGAGCGCAGCTGTCGCGCCTGTCGCTTCTTCAGATTGCTCGGTCTCTTGCTTGCCACACGCTGCCAGAAGGGCAGCCGCTACGCAACTCGCAACCAGCCAACCGAATTGAGGTCTCATAGCAGCCAAATTATATGCCCCAGAGTGTTAAAAACAGGTTAAGAGGCGACGCCCGCTTTGGTCGCTTCCGCCAGCCAATCCACCACCGCGGTCAGGTCGCCGCCCGATTCGTCGTAGACGCGCAGTTGGTGTTCTGCGCTGGTACCCTCCTTCACGATTTTGCGCGCGTGTTTCACGGCGTCCCAGCTGCCCAGTTGCTCAGCGTAGGGGCGCAGCAGGGCGAGCATCTCCTCCACCAGCTCGTCGAACGGCGCGCTCTTGCCCGCGCCAAAGTCGATCAGTTCGCCGCGCACGCCGTGGCGCACCGCACGCCACTTGTTCTCACGAATCAGGTCGCGATGGTAAATCCGCCACGACTGATTGCTCAGCCTCAAGTCCACCAAGAACGCCGTCAGCGCTTGCACGATAGCCGTGATGCACACGGCGTCCTCGATGCGCGTACACACATCGCACACGCGGAACTCCAGCGTCTTATATTTCGGGTGGGGTCGCACATCCCACCAGACCTTTGTGCGGTCGTCGATGGCGCCGACGCGCTCTAAGGTGCTCATAAACAGGTCGTAATCGGCGTAGGAGGCGAACGAGTCGGGGATGCCCGTGCGCGGCAGGGTCTCGAACACCACGCTGCGGTAGGACATCAGCCCCGTGCGCCTGCCGTCCCAGAACGGCGAGCTGCACGAGAGCGCAAGCAGGTGCGGCAAGAAGTAGCGCGCCTGATTGAAAATATCGATAGTCAGCTCCATGTCGCCGATGCCCACATGCACATGCATCCCGAAGATGAGCAGCCGTCGGGCGATGTCTTGCATGTTCTCTTCCAAGGCTTTGTAGCGCAAGCGTGGGGTAATCGTCTGCTCCATCCAGCGCGAGAACGGGTGCGTGCCCGCCGCTACAATCCGCTTGCCTTGCGACTCGGCAATCTCCACCAGCGCGCCGCGCAGCCGACGCAACTCCTCACGCACCTCCGCGATGTTCGCGCAGACCTGACTGCCCACCTCAATCTGCGACATCATGAACTCCTCTTTCACCTGGTCTTGCAGGCGCACGCGCCCGTCAGGGAGAATCTGCGCCACATACGAATCGAGCGCGCGGGTCTGCGCGTCGATAATCTGATACTCTTCCTCCACGCCCAGCGTCAGCGGTACGCCCTTGAACATAGTCTCACCGAGCCATTAATACCACTGACGCTCTAAAAATCCTGCTTGCGCGGTGGGAGGGGCTAATCCACTTGCTTTCCGAGATAGCCCGCAAGCACGGGAACCATGAAACTGCTGCCCGTCGCGAGATTCAGAACAATTACCTGTCCGCTTTCCGATGATTTTTGAGTCTGTATAAAGTGGAAGCGCGATGCCCTGCCTTCCCATCCCAATCTTTGGAGGCACATGCGATGAAACGAAGAGACTTGCGCTGGAGGCTGTTGGGAGGTAAGGTATCGCCCTTTCCTGCTATGCAGGATAGGGGAGCAGTAGCGGTGTGTACAGAAGCTCCCTCCCCCACGCAATCGAAGAGAGGGCTGAGGGTGAGGGTAGTTCATTCACTTTTCTGGGTAGTCTTTTACGGAGGTAGAAGACAATGCAACGCATAGCACTCGGATTCGGTTTAGCGACAGCACTGATGGTGAGCGTGTATGCCGACGGATATCTGTGGCTGTCGGCGGCGGGGAGCGCGCCTGCCAGCGTCTATCGGTACAACCTGCGCACGGGGCAGGTGGATCGCGCGATTGCGCCCGCCTCGTGGGGTTATGTGCAGTCGGGCGACTACAACCTGCTCGCCTACGACGGCGACGCGCTCTACATCGGCTTGGAGAACGACCGCACGCTGCTGAAGGTGAACCCCTACACTGGGGCGTTCCGCTCGGCGTTCGGCTACCGGATGTGCAACTGCTTCTTCGGGCATCACTATATGAAAGACGGCGCATTTTATGAGGGCGAGCTGTGGCGCGCCGCGCCTGCACGCAGCGAGGGCGATCAAGGCATTCTCCATGTGAGCAATGCGAATGGCATCCCCACGAGGGCGTACTCTGCGATGGGGCAGCCCCACCTGGAGCGACCGATCGGCTTGGAGTGGGTGGGCGACGCGCTGATGATTACGACCGCGCAGGGGCTTTATCGCGTGCGCTTCCCCGACGAGCCGTTGGTGTTCGAGGGCGAGGCGTACACGCTGAACGGGGTTCCAAGCGGGCACGCGCTGGGCGGCTTGGCGTATGACGCGCAGCGCGACAAGCTCTACTTGGCGACCAGCGACGGCAGCGGCGCGACGCTGTGGCAGCTAACGCTGGACCACGCGAATCGCAGCGCGAACGCGACGCCTGTGGAGACGCTTACCCTCAAGGGCTACCCCAGCGGGCGGCAGCCGACGGCTTTGGGGTTTGTGCCCGCGCGCCCCGGCGACGCCGACGACAACGGCTGCGTGGACGACGCTGACCTGCTAATAGTGCTGTTCGCGTTTGGAAGCAGCAGCGTCCAAGCGGATGTGAACGGCGACGGAAGCGTGGACGACGCCGACCTGCTGATGGTGCTGTTCAACTTCGGCGGCGGGTGTAATTAGCCCTCACACCCAACCCCCTCTCTCAGAGGGAGAGAAGACTATCTACTTTCTCCCCGCGTGGGGGAAGGCTGTGGAGGGGCTGACCGCCGCTCCGCGGCTCAGTTTCAGCCCCCTATGGTTCTCCTGCACGCGGGGGTACGCCCTCCTGCGCGTAGAGATAATCGTCGCAATTTGGAGAGGCAGCTCAATTACTCCCTTATCTATGGAATAACCCCCTCGGTATGAAGCGCTGGTTGCATCAGTGGGGCTATCCAATCTTGTGGGGCGCAGCGACGGCGTTCACGATGTTCGCTGTGGCGGCTATCGCGCTCCAACAATTCTACAA
>CALGZO010000310.1 GCA_937934465.1 uncultured Fimbriimonadales bacterium
TTATCTGGAACCATGTCAGCCGCGCCGAGGGCGAGCCAATCAAGGTATGAGAGGCTATTTAGAGCGACCCGACTGCATCCCGCGCGCCTCAGCAAGCAACTGCTCAATGATTGGCGCGTTGTAGCCGCGCGCTCGCAGCTCATCAAGGGTCTGAATCGCCTCCGCAGGGCGTTGCTGTAAGATGCGCAGCCGACCGAGCGCGACGCCGTAGGCGATTTTATCGGGGTCGCGCCTCGCGGCGGCTTGCAGGTGCGTCTCCGCAAGCTCCAAGTTGCCCTCATTCATCCAGTGGTGCGCGGCGGCAATCCACTTGCTCGCGCTTTGCAGCTGCTGTAGCCCCTGCTCGGCGACAGAACCCGCCGGATTGGGCAACAGCGTATACGCCTTGCGAAACTCGGCTTCCGCAAGGTCTAACCGTGCGCGGCGCGAGTAGATGAGACCCAACGCCTGATGCCCCATGTGCTTCGGCGTGCGCCCCAACACATGCTGCTTGATTATCCGCTCCGCCTCCTCGTGTTCGCCGCGCTCGCTGAGCATCACGGCGAGGTTATTCCAGCCCGTCGTATTGTCGGGTTCTATCGCCACGCCTTGGCGAAAGAGTTCAATCGCACTGTCGGCGTCGCCGAGCCGCAGCAGCGCGACGCCCTTGTTGATATAGCCCATCCCGCTACGAGGGGCGACCTGAATCGCCTTTTCTGCATACTCCAGCGACTCGGTATACCGCCCTGCCCGATGGTACAAATCCGACAGATTACTGAACCCTATCGGCGAGCGCGGCGATGCAACGGTTATCCACTTCCAGAAGGTCTCTGCGTCGCGCCAGTTGGGCAGGTTGTAGGCGGTGGTTATCATCAGCCCGACGCCCCACGCCCCCACCAGCGCAAGTGCAGGCGTGCGCGCCCGCGCCAACGACGCAAGCCAACCACATAGCCCCAACACCGCCAACGCCAACGGAAAAGTGAGGAACCGCTCCGCCGTAAACACCCCGTAGGCGAACTCCAGCGGACGCAGGTTCAACACGGGGAGCAGGCTCATCCACGCCGCAAGAACCAATCCACCCGACAGCGGACGCCGCCGCGCCAGCCATACCGTCCCTACGACAATCAGACCTGCAATCGCCAATTGCGCCCACGCCCAGCCATCGCTGAGGGGAATGGGCAACTCAGAATGGTGCGCTGGAGTGATGCTAAAAAACGGAAAGATGGCTAACCCCGCCAGCGTGGTCAGCGTGCGCGCGACCAGCAACAGATGTTGAAGGGGCGTGCCTGCATCGATCTGCGAGTCGCCAATCGGTTGCGTGAACAGGTAGCCCAGCGCGGCATAGCGAACGCCAAAATAGAGGGCGACCGAAACCGCCAGCGTCGCGTAGAGCGCACGCTCGGTGTGCCACAGCGTGCGCAGTCGCTCGCGCCACGAGCCGTCGGGCAGCCGACTCGCTTGCCAAGCCAGCATCACCAGCGGCAAGGTGAGCGCCATCTCCTTGCACAACAGCGCAAGCAGAAACGCCGCGCCCACGCCCAGCAGCCGTGCGATGCCATTGAGCCGAACTTCCAGCCACAGCGCTGTCAGCAGAAACAGCGTCGCCGTCAGGTCGTAGCGCGAGGACACAAACGCCACGCTCTCAATCAGCGCAGGATGCACCCCGTACAGCGCGCCTGCGAGCAAACCCTCCCAACGCCCGCGCGCAAGCCGCAGCCCCAACGCTGCCACTAACGCCGTGTTCAGCAAGTGGATTAGCACATTCGCGGCGTGGAAGGGCGCAGGGGCATCTTTCCAAATCCAAATCTGCAGCAGGAGGCTGCTGAGCGCGAGCGGGCGGAAGTAGTTCGGCGAGAAGTCCAGCGGTTGGCGCACTGCCTCCAGCCAGCGCGCAGGCGACTGGTAATCTACGCGCCCATAAATCACCTGGTCGTCGTCCCACACGAAGCCGAAGCGCAGCGTCTGTGCATATAGCGCGCCAACCACGACCACAATCGCTAATGCGCCTGCCCACAGCCCTGCCTTTACCAATCTTGGCGACACGCGATAGTATACACTAAAGGTCTCGCCCAGACATTTTCCGACCTCCTCCCCCCTCCACACCCTTGACAAAACGGCAAAAACCATGCTATAATAGGGTTAACCATACGCTATTATGCTTATGGTTACCGACGGAGGTAAAACTGATGATGCATAGCTACCGCTCGCGTGGTTTCACGCTGATTGAGCTGCTGGTCGTAATCGCGATTATCGCCATCTTAGCGGCGATATTGTTCCCTGTGTTTGCGCAGGCGCGCGAGAGTGCGCGCAAGACCCAGTGTCTGAGCAACACGCGCCAGATTGGCACTGCTGTGATGATGTATATACAAGACTACGACGAGACCTTCTTTGTGCAGCCTTGGCCAGGCGGCTGCGCGGAGACAGGCTACTTCACGAACAACCCGAACCAGCCGCGCCAGCACTGGGCAACCATGCTCTACCCCTACATTAAGAACGGGGGCATCTTCGACTGCCCCAGTTATTCGGGTACAACCTTTATCGCAGCGTATGCGCTATGGGAGTGCGGACGGGGTCAGAATAGCCCACGCATCGTGCCGTTCGTAGAGTACGGGCTGAACGAAGTCATTTTCGGCAACGCGGGCGCGAACGGCGTGCCCATCCCGACGCCCTTAGCCAAGCTGCAGGAAGCCGCCAGTATTGGCATCATCGCGGACAACACCTACATCTACAGCTGGCGCGTCTGCATGGTCGGACCTGCCGATAGTCAGAACTTCCGCAAGTATTGGCCCGAAGGGCGCAACGGCTGGGAGTTTTATCAAGGTCGCCCGCGCCATCAGGGGGGTATGAACTTCGTGTATGCGGATGGGCATGCGAAGTGGGCGCGCGCGGCAGACAGCCCCGGCAATCGCCCCGACTACGAGAAGGGCTACTACCCCGTGTTGATGAGCGACGGGCGGTTCCCGAACCAAGCCGCGTGCGAGAACTCGCCCGACTAAGCAAGGAGACGCCTATGAAGCAGGAGATACCCACAGGGATTGTCGTCGCAGTTATCGCAGCGATTGTGCTGGCGGTCGGGTTCTTCCTGTATCGCTCGTGGACGGGCGGTACGCAGGGCGAGGGTCGTCCAGGCGAGGTGCAAGCTGCGCCGCCTGTACCGGGCGGCGGCGCGCCGCCGACTGCGCCACCTGCCGCGCCACCCAGCGGCTACTAAACACACGCGCGAGGGCAAAAGCGCCCTCGCGCACTACTCACTCTCGCTGCTGGTCTCCTCTGCCGTTTCCTGCTCGATGCCCTTCGGCGGTGCCACCGAAGCAATCGTTAGGTCTGGGTCGTCCAGCACTTGCACGCCCGCGGGTATCGTCAAATCGCGCAGGTGGATGGAATCGCCGAAGTTCTGCAGCGACTCCAAGCTCACATGGATGGCTTCAGGGATCTGCGTGGGCAAGCACTTCACGCGCAGCTTCTCAACCGAGTGTATCAGCACGCCGCCCGACTTGACCGCCAGCGACTCGCCCTCCAGCACGAGGGGCACTTCGGCTTCAATCGGTTCGTCCATCGCCATCGCCCAGAGGTTCACATGCCGAATCCGCGCCGTGATAGGTTCGCGATCGACCTCGCGTAGCAAGGTGTTGAGCCGCTCGCCGTTCAACTCCACTTCAATCAGATGTGTTCTGCCCGCTTGTTGCAGGATACGCGACAGCACACGCTCCTCGAACTGCACGGGCGTCGACTCGCCGTTCGGACGGAACACCACTCCGGGCACATAGCCCTGTCTTAGTAATCGCTTCGCCTTCTTGCCTAACAATTCGCGTGGCTCTGCCTTGACGGAAAAAGTGGTCGCCATAGTATGCCTCCTATTTTCGGAGAGATTATACCTGAGTGGACGCCCATAGCTGACACGGCAGGATATTCAGCGCCAAGCGCGAATTGGCAGACGCAGGAGGCGCAGCGATGCGTATTGTGAACATTCACCTACGGTTATTGGAATATCCGCTGGAGACGCCGTTCTACCCTGCTTGGCTGCCGGGCTATCCCCAGACCGCGCACCGCGTGCATCTGCTCACTCTGGAGACCGATGAGGGCATCAAGGGCTATGCGGCGGGCGTAGCGTTTATGCGTGAAGGCAGCGGGCTGCAGCAACTGCTCATGCCGTTCCTGTTCGGGCGCGACCCGATGCAGGTGGAGGAGGTGGTGCAAATCGCGCGTTCCGCGACCTTCTTGGGGCTACGCTTGTGGTGGATTGAAATGGCGTTCTGGGACATTATCGGTAAGGCGGTCGGTCAGCCTGTCTACCGATTGCTGGGGGGCTATCAGGAGCGCGTGAAAGCCTATGCCAGCACAGGCGAACTGCAAAGCCCCGAGCAGCGGCTGGACTACATCGCCGAAATCTACCAGATGGGCATTCGCGCGGTGAAGCTGCGCTTTCACCACTGGGATTGGCGCGAGGATTTGAAAGTCGCCGAAGCAGTGCGCCTGCGCTACCCCGACATAGAGATTATGGTCGACGCGAACATGGGTTGGCGCGTGGCGGGGATGGCGCCCGCGCCCCAGTGGGATGTCGCCACCGCAGCCCAAGTAGCACAAGCGCTGGCGGAGTTGGGAGTGCGCTGGCTGGAGGAGCCGCTCGATAAGCACGACTACGAGGGCTATCGCCGCCTGCGCGAGAAGTCGCCTATCCCCATCGCCAGCGGCGAGATGAACCAAGACCTGCACGAGTTCCGCGAGTACCTCACCCGCGACGCGCTCGATGTGCTGCAACCCGATGTCGCGCTCTCAGGCGGCATCCTGACAGGCAAGAAAATCGCAGCGATGGCGGAAGCGTTCGGCAAGCAGGTGGCGCCCCACACTTGGACTAATGGGCTGGGGCTCGCCGCGAACCTGCAGCTGATGGGCGCGTGCCCCAACTGCCACTGGGCGGAGTTCCCCTATGAGCCACCCGGCTGGAGCCTGCAGGCGCGCGACTTCTTCCTCACCGAACCGATTGCCCCCGACGCGGAAGGCTACCTGCCCGTGCCCAACAAGCCCGGACTGGGCGTCGATATCGACGAGGAATCGGTGCAGCGCTACACCGTGTCGGACTGAGGTTCGCCATGCAGCACCCAGACTCTAAAGCATCTCGTGGGTGGAGGGACGCCCCCCCGAAAAACAGCCAAGGCGTCTCCACCCAAAAGTCAGGGATACTCGAGGCTGTTCGGAAATTCGCCTGTTGTATGGGGAACCCCCTCCTGCAGGTTCCCCCTTGAAAAGGGGGAACCGATTTTTCTCAGTTGGTTCCCCCTGCTTGCAG
>CALGZO010000311.1 GCA_937934465.1 uncultured Fimbriimonadales bacterium
GTGGTTCCATGTGGACGCCGTGCAGACCTTCGGGCTGCTGCCTGTGGATGTGGAGGCGATTGGGTGCGACCTGCTCAGCGTCTCGGCGCACAAGATTTACGGACCGAAGGGCGTGGGCGCGCTCTATGTGCGTGCGCTCACTCCGCTGCAGCCGCTGATGGTGGGCGGCGGGCAGGAGCGCGACCGCCGCGCGGGAACCGAGCATGTAGCGGGCATCGTGGGCTTCGCGGAAGCCGTGCGAATCGCGGAGGCAACGCGCACTGCAGAATCCCAACGCCAAGCCGCGTTGCGCGACCAGTTCATCCGCGCCGTGCTGGAGGCAATCCCCGACGCGACGCTCACAGGGCATCCGACCGAGCGACTGCCCGGCAACGCGCACTTCCGATTGCGCGGCGCGCCTGCCGACAGCCTGCTGATTGCGTTAGACCGCGCGGGCATCGGCGCGAGCAGCGGCGCAGCGTGCAGTGCAGGCTCGCTGGAGCCGTCGCATGTGCTGCTCGCGCTCGGCTGGGACGAAACCGCCGCCCAAGAGGGCGTGCGCTTCACGCTCGGACGCGACACCACTTGGGACGACCTGCACTTCGTGGCGCAGACGCTGGCGCAGGAAGTCGCGCGAATCCGAAGCAAAACGCTGGCAAGCGTCTGAATCCGCTATAATATCCCCCGATGGAAGCGCGGCAGGAAGTGCTGAACACCGTCTTAGCGCAGTTGTTGGAACAGGAGGGGCTGATTGCTCGCCCCGAGCAGCGCACAGCGCAGGGCAAATCGCCCGATGTGTGGCTTGTGCTGGGTGGACTGACGCTGTTGCTCGAAGCGGAGGTGGATGACCAACCCGACGCGGCGGCGCGAGCCTATCACAAAGCCGCCGAACGCATCGAGCAGGGGCTGTGCCACCTCGCGCTGGCGTTGGTCTATCCCGCCGAGTTGCGCACGCTCAGCCTTAGCGCGCTCGCCGACGCCCTGAGCACGACCTCGCTCCGATTCGCGCTGCTCCGCCCGCCCCTGCCCGACCAACCCGATTGGCGCACGGGCAACTTGCAAACCCTCGCCGACGCCCTGCGCCGCGCCTATGAACTCCTCGTGGCTGAAGACGAAGTGCAACACGCCGTCGATGCGCTCAAGCAAGGCATCGATATCTTGGCGTGGGCGTTCTATGTCACCCAAGTCCACGAAGCGCGCTTCGCCGAGCCGCTGGGCATCAACCCCAAAGCGATTGACCGTCGCAAGTCCGAGCAGACCGCCGCCGTGCGCCAGATTGCTGCGCTGGTGGTGATGAACGCCCTGCTGTTCCACGAGGAGCTCGCCCGCGCCGAGCCGCGCGTGCCCCGTCTGGACGCCTGCTTCGCCCAGCAGTCGCCCCACGACGCCCTCATCGAGGAGTGGCAGCGCGTGCTGCAGACCATCAACTACCACGCCGTGTTCGACCTCGCGCGCAGCCTGCTGCTGAACATCCCGCCCCACTTCATGCTGGACGAGGCGTTGCACAAGTGCCTGCCCATCGTGCGCACGCTCATCCGCCAGCGCACGCTGCTACGCCACGATTTGGCAGGGCGCGTGTATCACCTGCTGCTGGGCGACATCGCCAAGCCGCTGGGCACTTACTACACCTCCGTTTCGAGCGCGACGCTGCTGCTGCGACTGGCGCTGGCTCCAGAACGCTGGGCGCTCGATTGGAGCGACGCGACGGCGGTCGGACAGTTCCGCCTCGCCGACCTCGCCTGCGGCACGGGCACGCTGCTGATGGCGGCGTTGCAAGCCCTTGTAGACAACTATCTGCGCTATGCCACGCCCGACCCCGACGCCCGCAAACGCCTGCTCGCGCAACTCTTGGAAGAGGGCGTGTGGGGACTGGATGTGCTGCAGTCCGCCGTGCATCTGACCGCCGCCACGCTGGCGATGCCGATTCCCGAAGTGATGGTGCAGGGCATGCGCCTCTACACGGCGCCGCTGGGAATGCACAACGGCGCGGCGCGACTGGGTAGTCTGGATTTACTCAGCGACGCGCCGCTGACGCCCCAGCTCTCGCTTTACCCCGAACTGGGGCAAACCGCGCGACGCGCCACCGACGCCCTACGCCAACCCGAACCCGTGCGCCTGCCCCCGCTGGATTTGGTGTGTATGAACCCGCCGTTCACCCGCACCTGCGGCGACAACCTGCTCTTCGGCTCCCTCGCAGGCAACGAGCGCACGCGCCTGCAACGCGCCCTGCAAGCCCTGCTCCAAGCGCACGGCGCCGAGGCGCATATCACGGCAGGGCTGGGCGCAGTGTTCATCGCCGTCGCCGACCGACACCTCAAGCCCAACGGACGACTGGCGTTCGTGCTGCCCAAAGCGCTCCTGTCGGGCGTGGCGTGGCAGCCCTCGCGTGAACTGTTAGCCCAACGCTATCAGATGGAGTACCTCATCGTCAGCCACGACCCCGAACGCTGGAACTTCAGCGAGAACACCGACCTCAGCGAGACGCTCTTTATCGCCCGCAAGCGCCCTGAAACGGATATCCCTGCGGCAGGTGGAGATGTTACGATATGCGTCAATCTGTGGCGCAACACGAATAACCCTGTGGATGCGGTTCTGCTCTCTCATGAGGTGCGTCAGTTGTCGCCGTCGGGCGCACGGAGGGAGGTGTTTGACTTATGGATGGGCGACGAGAAGTGGGGCGAGGCGATGGCTATCCCCACAGAGCAGTTCAACGCGCTGCCGCAGTGGCTGTTGCCGTGCGCGTTTGCGCAGAGCGAGTTGGTAGAGACGCTGCTGACGCTGATAAGCGCGCATCGGTTAGGCGATGCGCCGTTGCCCCTGTGCCCGCTTGGCGAGCTGGGCGCACTGGGACC
>CALGZO010000312.1 GCA_937934465.1 uncultured Fimbriimonadales bacterium
GCGAAGGCGCGTTCCTGTTCCCTTGGGAGAGCGCGTGCGTGCTGTGGCAGATGCTTATCCAAATGCAGCCCAGCGACTTGGCAGACCTCAACGAACTCTATCAGTCGGTCATCAACGAGGTCAGCAACATCATGCTGGGCAGCTATCTGCAGGCGATTAGCCAGATGACGGGTTTCACCTTGCAGATGGAGCCGCCCGCCTTCGCCGCCGACATGGCGCAGGCAGTATTGAGCTCTGTCATCGTGGAAGCGATGTATGGGCATCGCGAACTGTTAGCCATCGAGACAGCGTTCAAGACCCCTGAACACCATTTCAAGGGCTACTTTTTGTATCTGCCGGAGACGGGCAATCTGGAGAAGTTATTCAGCGTGTTGGGCATCTGAAGGAGTAGTGGATGACGCGAGCAGAGGTTCAGTTGGCGGGGATGGGCGAGATTGTGCAGGCGCGCGGCGCGGGGGTGATTGGCTGTATCGGGTTAGGCTCCTGCGTGGGCACACTCCTGTTTGACCCACGCACGCACGCGGCGGCGTTGGCGCATGTGATGTTGCCTGAAGCGCACGAACAAGACGCGATGCGCTTGCCCGGCAAGTATGCGACCACCGCGCTGCCGATGTTGCTGCGCTTGCTGGACGCCTCGCCTGTCAACGCCTCGCGCCTGCGCGCGGTGCTCATCGGCGGCGGCGAACTGTTCCAAAATCGCAGCCAAGCGCTGCGAATCGGCGAGCGGAATGTGGAAACACTCCATCGGCTGCTACGCGAGCTGCGTATCGGCGTGGCGTTCGAGCATACGCGCGGCACAACAGGCTGCTCGTTTGAGTTCGATGTCGCCACAGGCTGGATTAGGGTGCGCGCTGTTGGCGCAGCGGCTATCGAGCGAGATTTGGCGGCGGCGTTGGGTATCCAGCGCAGAGCCGCCTAAGGAGGTTCAACCATGAGCAAAATCCGAGTGTTGGTGGTGGATGACTCGATGTTTATGCGGCGGATGATCAGCGATTTGCTGAACCAAGACGCCGCTATCGAAGTGGTGGGCGCAGCGCGCAACGGGCAAGAGGGGCTGACCATGGCGCGTCAGCTCAAGCCCGATGTCATCACGCTCGATGTGGAGATGCCTGTAATGGATGGCGTCACGATGCTCCAAAAGCTCATGCAGGAGCAGCCGACGCCCGTGCTAATGCTCAGCAGCCTCACCACAGAGGGCGCGGAAGTCACGCTGAAGTGTCTGGACTTGGGCGCGGTGGACTTCGTGGCGAAGCCGTCAGGCTCCATCTCGTTGGATATCTACAAAATCTCGTCGCAGATTATCGAGAAGGTGAAGGCAGTCGCCAAAGCGCGTCTATCGGCTACGCCGACGGCGGCGGTCAGTCCGATGCCTGCGCCGCCCAAGCCCAGCCCGCTTGTTGGGCGACCCACTCAAGACGCGCCGCTGGTGGTCATCGGCGCATCCACAGGCGGTCCGCGCGCGCTGAATGTGGTGATGAGCAACCTACCGCCCAGTTTGCATGCGAAAGTGTTGCTCATCCAACACATGCCAGAGGGGTTCACGCGCTCGTTGGCGGAGCGGTTAGACCGCAGCAGCGCGTTCACCGTGCGCGAGGCGCAAGGCGGCGAAGTGCTACAACCCGGCGTCGCCTACTTGGCGCAGGGGGGCAAACATCTCAAAGTGGAGCGCGGCGGCAAGCTCACGCTGACCCAAGACCCGCCTGTGCATGGGGTGCGCCCCGCTGTGGATGTCGCGCTGCTCTCGCTCGCCCAGAACTATCAGGGCGCAATCGTGGTCGCTATCCTGACGGGCATGGGCAACGACGGCGCGGCGGGACTGCGCACGCTGCACGCGAAAGGCGCCTACACCATCGCCGAAGATGAAAGCACATGCGTCGTGTTCGGCATGCCACGCGCCGCTATCCAAACCGGTTGCGTCAAGCGCGTCGCGCCGCTCAACCAAATCGCAGAAGCCATCACCGAGGGGGTGAAAGAACTATGCAGCAAATTCCAGGCAGCCTGAACATTCCGAAGACGCCCGAACTGCTGCGCGACTTCGAGCAGTTCAAACAGATGCTCAAAAAACGCGCAGGGCTTGACCTCGACCAATACAAGTTCGAGCAGACCTATCGTCGCATCTACACGATGATGGAGCGTGCGGGCTATCGGAAGTTCACCGACTACTTCGCGCACTTGGCGGCGGACGAGGCGCGCCTGCGCGGCTTCATCGACCGTCTCGCCATCAATGTATCCGAGCTGTTCCGCAACCCAGAGCAGTACGAAATCCTGCGGAAGCAGGTGCTGCCTGACCTGCTCAGAGGCAGCACGCAGTTGAAGCTTTGGAGCGCGGGCAGTTCCTACGGCGCGGAGGCGTATAGCTTGGCGATACTGCTCCATGAGCTTGCGCCGAACCGCTCGCACCAGGTACTGGGCACAGATATCGACCAAGAGGTGCTGGAACGCGCGCGGCGCGGCGTCTTCGCCGAGAGCGACCTGCGCAGCGTACCCCCTGAATATAAACAGAAATACTTCCGCGCGTTCCAAGAGAATGGACGCACCCACTACGAGGCAGACCCTGCGCTCAAACGCTATCTGAAGTTTGAACGACACAACCTGCTCGCCGACCCATATCCCAGAGGGTTCGACCTCATCGCCTGCAGGAATGTCGTCATCTATTTCTCGGACGAGGCGAAGGATCGCATCTTCCGAGAGTTCCACCAGTCGCTCCGCCCAGGCGGCTACCTGTTCTTGGGCAACACGGAGCGCATCTTCAACTACGCGCAGATTGGGTTCGAGAACCCCAGCGCGTTCTTCTATCAGAAACCACAACAGGAGGTTCAACGATGGCGAAACGCATCATGATTACGGACGACGCGCTGTTTATGCGCGTGACGCTCAAGAACATCCTTACGCAGAACGGTCTCGAAGTGGTCGCCGAAGCGTCCAACGGGCGCGAGGCTGTCGAACTCTACGAGCAGCACAAACCCGACCTGGTGTTTATGGACATCACCATGCCCGAAATGGACGGGCTGGAGGCGCTCAAAGCCATCCGCGCCAAAGACCCCAACGCCAAAGTGGTGATGTGTACCGCGATGGGGCAAAAGCAAATCGTCGTGGAGGCGATTCAGGCGGGCGCGAAAGACTTCATCGTGAAGCCGTTCCAGCCCGAACGAATCATGGAAGCCGTGCAGAAAGCGGCATAGGAGGGGGGAACGAGCGTGAAGGCAGAATACATCAATCCGTTCATCAGCGCGGCGTTCAATGTCTTCCAGATGATGCTGGGCGTGACGCCTCAGAAGGGGCAACTCAGCGCGCGCAAGGGCATCTTCACCTCGCAACAGTGCAACATCGTGCTGGGCGTCACAGGTCAGCTGGAGGGTCAGATTATTATCGGCATGTCGGTCTTCACGGCAGATAAAATCGCCTCCAAGATGCTGGGCACGACCATCCGCACCTTCGATGAGTTAGCCGCCAGCGCGATTGCCGAGCTGGGCAACATGATTTCAGGCAGGGCGCTCACCGGGCTCGAGTCGCTGGGCATCAAGTGCAACCTCTCGCCGCCCAGCCTCATCCGAGGCACGAATGTGCGTATCAGCACGCTGGAAGTCCCGACGCTGGTAGTGCCGCTGCAGACCGAGATGGGCGACTTGGAAATCAATGTTGGGCTATGCGAACGCAGCAAGTAGACGCCTCTTCAGGGAACACGCGGGGCGCATTGCGCGTCCCGCGCTCGTAGCCCACGCCGCCGTCTGAGCCGCCGACCCAACTCCAAAAAATCGGCAGGAGTCGCGCTTCATCTTGGCGAATTAACACAGCGCTATGCATACTTTCGTAGGATGGAGCGTTTCCGTGACGGCGTTCGCGCTGATGCTGCTGGGCGCAGTGCGCACGGTGCAAGATAAGCCCACTGAGGCGACTGCCGAGCTGCCTCGCACGCGCGGCGACTGCCAGACCTGCCACCCCAACGAGGCGAAAGATTGGGCAGAATCGCGCCACGCCGCCGCGTGGGAGAGCGAGACCTTCGGACAGACCTCGCGCAACCGCACGCTGAAGATGTGCTTGCCCTGCCACGCGCCCGAACCTATCCTCGCTAAAGGCTTCGGCGAGCATCCGAGCCTGCGCGACGCCGACCGCGCCCACGGCATCGACTGCATCAGCTGCCACCAAGACGCCGACGGCGCATATCACGGCGCACTGGGCACAAAAACCGACGCGCACGCCACCGTGAAAAACGAGAAGTTCGGAACCGTCGACATGTGCGCCACTTGCCACGAAATCTTCGGCACGGTGGACTGGTACAAGCAGAGCGAGTGGGGCAAAGACCCTAACGGCTGCGTGAACTGCCACATGCCCGTGGTGGAGCGACCGATTGCCACAGGCGACGGTTTGCCCGCCCGCAAAGCGCGCGTTCACAAGTTCGAGGGCGCGACGCCCGCAATGTTCCAAAAAGGCGTCAAGATGGCGCACGAGCGACGCGACAACTACCTCCAAATCAAGCTGGAGAGCGTCGAGGTGGGGCATACCGTGCCCACGGGTCCCGAATATGTGGTCGTGATTGTGGAGGCGCGCTTCCTACAAGGCGACGCCGAGGTGGGCAAGCACCAGACGCTGCTGGCGGATAACGGCGCCATCGATGGCAACGATACGCGCCTCAAACCAGGCGAGCGCAGGGTCATCCGCGCGCCCATCCCCGACGGCGCGACGGCGGCGACCGTGCGCGTGCTCCATAAGCGCAATCGCGACCTGCCCGATGAGCAAGCCCGCGTGCTGTACGAAGCACAGGTGAACTGGTGAAGATTCGGCGATGGCTCGCTGTCGGCGGCGCAGCGACGGCGATAAGCGTCGCCTCAGCCGACCGCCTTATTGAAATCCCGACAGGCAAGCTGCTCTATCCTGAGCGCATGGCGATAGAAGCAGGCGTGCTGGCAGGCGCGCCCTCGCGCGAGCGCGTGCTGGTCAACTTCCGAATCGGCAACCTCTGGGAGGTGCAGGGCGCGCGCACGGGCTTCGACTCGCGCCTTGAGGTCTATAACCTGCAATACAGCCTCTACCCAGAGATTCCGGGCTACGCGCCGGGCGTCTCGGTGGGCGTGGTGGATGCGCTCAATCGCACTGCGCAAGGGCGAGGCTACTTTATGGCAATCTCGTATGGCATCGCCGCGCTGGGTGAGACGCCGTTAGACCACGACCTGCGCGTGCATCTCGGCTTCGGCGGGGGGAGCATGTCAAGTTTCTTTCTTGGCTTCGATGTGCCCCTGACCAATCAGCTCTTCCTGCGCGCGGAGCATACGGGCGAGCAGATTAACGCCGCCTTGGCGTGGCGACCGAATAATCAAGTGGAGCTGCGCGGGGCGGTGATTCGCGGGCGCACGAGTTGGAGTATCATGATAAGGCTATGGGCGGAGTGAGCCGCGCGGTTGAACGCGATAGGGGTTGGCTACAGGCGACGCCTGTGCAGGGCTGGGCGCGTTGGAGCCACGCGCTGCTGCTGCTGGGCGCGGCGACGATGGTCGGTATCGGGCTGTACCTCACGCCGGACCCTGCTGGGCACGGCACGCATCAGCAGTTGGGGCTGCCGCCGTGTACGATTTATCACCTCACAGGGCGTCCGTGCCCCTCGTGCGGGCTGACCACCAGCGTCAGCGCAATCCTGCACGGACAGTTCGCGCTGGCGTGGCGGGCGAACCCCATCGGCTTCCTGATTGTGGCTGCAACCGCCGCGGTCGCGCTCAATAGCCTCGCCGCGCTCCTCGTCGGGCGTTGCCTGCGCATCGAGTTATCGCGCTTCAACTGGATACTCACTCTATTGCTGTCGCTGTGGCTGGCGCACGGGGTGATACGGTTCGTACTGTGGCAACCGTAAGTAAGGTATCCTTATGTTATGGAAGCGACGATGCGCCATACAGGGGCGTTCTTGATGGAGACGCCCCCCACGATGTTCACGCCAGAGCAGTTCGACGCTGAATCGCGCCAGATGGCAGACGCTGTAGAGCGGTTCGTCCGCGAGCAGGTGAACCCGTATGTGAAGCGTCTGGAACACGGCGAGCCTGCGCAGATGCGCGAACTCCTCATCGACGCCGCGATGTTGGGATTGCTCGGCATCGATGTGCCCGCCGAGTTTGGCGGGCTGGGCTTACCCAAGACCACCTCCGCGCTGATTACTGAGAAGACCGCCCTGCAACCCTCCTTCGCCGTCTCGCACGCGGTGCATACCAGCGTGGGCAGTATGCCTTTACTGCTGTTCGGCACGGAGACACAACAACGCCGCTATCTGCCCAAGCTCACCACAGGCGAGTATATCGGCGCGTACGCCCTCACAGAGCCAGAGTCAGGCTCTGACGCGCTCTCTGCACGCACCCGCGCCGAGCGACATGACGAAGCCTACCTCATCACAGGCAATAAAATCTGGATTACCAACGCCAGCTTCGCCGACCTGTTCGTGACCTTCGCCCAAGTGGACGGCGAGCGGTTCACAGCGTTCTTGGTGGAGCGCGGACCGGGCTTGCTGGTGGAGCGCGAAGAGCATAAGATGGGACTGCACGGCTCCTCGACTTGCCGTGTGGTGTTTGACAAGGTGCGTGTGCCCGCTGAGAACCGTCTGGGCGCGGAGGGCGAGGGCGCGCATGTCGCGCTCTATACCCTGAACTTGGGGCGGTTCAAGATTGGCGCGGCGGCGTTAGGGGTCGCCAAAGAGGCGTGGCGCATCGGCTACGAGTACGCCGCCGAGCGCAGGCAGTTCGGGCGCGCGATTATCGAGTATCCACTGGTATGGCGCAAGTTGGCGTGGGGCGCGACGCTAATCTACGCCGTCGAGAGCGCGCTCTATCGGCTTGCCGACGATTTGGAGCGTGCGTTCCACGCAGAGGGCGCATCGCGTCAGGCAGTGTGGCAAGAGGCGGCGGCGCACTACGCCGCCGAGTGCGCCCTGCTCAAAGTCGCTGCCACCGAAGCCCTGCACCAAGTGGTCGACGACGCCCTGCAAATCCACGGCGGCTACGGCTACAGCGAGGAGTATCCTATCGCCGCGCTCTACCGAGATACGCGCGTGAACCGTATCTACGAGGGTACCAACGAGATTAACCGCCTGAACTTGGTGGAGCGTCTCACCTACGCGCGGCGCAAGGGGCTGTGGACGCCCATAAGCATGCAGACAGGCGAGACCGACACAGTGGAGGGAACGATCGGGGCGTTGCGACGCCTCAGTGCAACCGCGCTGGACGCCCTGCAATCACACGCCGAGCCGCCCCAACTGCTGGTGGAACCGCTCGCCGACGCGCTGGTTGCACTCTACCTGCTCGACTCGGCGCACGCGCGAGCGCAGCTCACGCAAAGCGCAGCCCATCAAGCGATGACCGCGCTCTATTGTGAGCAAGTACGCCGTCAACTGCTGGGCTGGTCGGCAGATTTGCACGCACAGATAACTGTGCCTGCCCAGCCACTCGCGCCGCTCTACGAGGCGGTGTGGCAAACAGTGCGGCGAGGCTAAGCAAGAGTGGAGCTGCTCTTGAGCTCACAGGTCGCCGATCGGGTGCGACGCCTTTCGTGGCGTCGTGCAGGCAAGGTGCGACGCCATTCTTGGTGTCGTGTAGGTAAAGTGCACTGCCATTCCTGGCGTCGCAACGACACCCCAACCCCGTAGCG
>CALGZO010000313.1 GCA_937934465.1 uncultured Fimbriimonadales bacterium
GCGTGATGCGACACCTGCACGGGATGGCAGCGATGCGCTTGCACGGCGCAATCTTCGCGGCGGCGCAAGGAACGCCCGTGCTGTGCGTGGCGTATGACCCCAAAGTAGACGCGCTGGCAAAGCAGATCGGCGCGCTGTGCGTCGGGCTGGAGAGTATAGAACAGTCGCTAATACCTGCGTGGGAGGCGTTTCAAGCGCAACGCGACGCGCTACGCCAGCGCATGCAGGAGCGTACCGCTGCCCTGCGCGACTCAGCAACTGCACTGCTGCACCGAGTGGCGAGCGAGTACCTCAAGGGCTAAGTCCTCCTTGAGGTTCCCCTGTACGCAGGGGGAACCCCCTCCTGCAGGTTCCCCCTTTTCAAGGGGGAACCGATTTTTCTGGATTGGTTCCCCCTGCTTGCAGGGGGAACCTAAAGGAGGGGGTACCTGCACCTACACAGGGATATGCGCTCTCTCATAGGGGCAGACATGCAGGTCTGTCCCTACTTGGTTATTGGCGTAGGGGCGCACCTGCGTGGGCGTCCTGCGTTTTATGGGGGGGTAGATTCTGCCCAAACGATTTTTCGAACACCCTCTTGTACTCTCGACATCCGTCCCCTCGCCTGCTCCGCGCGAGGGGCAAGTTGGCGGGCGCGCTTTGCCTATCGGCGTCCGAGTTCGCGTTGCAGTTCGCGCTCGATGTCTTTGCGCTTGATGGTCTCGCGCTTATCGTATTGGCGTTTGCCGCGCGCCAGTCCGATTTCCAGTTTCGCTTTGCCGTTGCGGAAGTAGAGTTTGAGCGGGATGAGCGTGTAGCCCTTCTGCTCCGATTTACCGCGCAGGCGTTCGATCTCCCACTTATGGAGCAGTAGTTTGCGTTTACGGCGCGGTTCGTGTTGCGCGTAGCCTGCGTTCTCGTAGGGCGCGATGTGCATTTGCTGCACCCACATCTCGCCGTTCTCCACACGGCAATAGGCGTCGGTCAGGCTCGCCTTGCCAGCCGCGATGCTTTTCACCTCCGAACCCGTCAACGCCAGCCCCGCCTCGATCGTATCCTCGATGTGATAGTCGTGGTACGCCTTGCGGTTCGTCGTGATGATTTTGATACCGCCCTCCGCTTGCTTCGCCATCAGGTATATTATACTGCGTTGGGGGCGACTCGATGAAGTTGTGGGTCGGAACGATACTGGGGGCGATTTTGCTGTGTTCGGGGTGTGCGCCGCGCTATCAGGTTCACTCGCTGCCAGCCGCGCCGCGCCCGTCGAACGAGCGTGTAGTAACGGTAGATTATTTCAAGTCGGACGCGCCGCGCTTAGAGGCGGATAATCCGAACGCTTTCACTGTAACGAGTATCACGCCGAATGTACAGGTGGAGATAGTGGGCTGGAAGGAGGCGAAAGCGCGTCGCCCTGCACAGCAACGGCGGATGAGCATTCTGATTGCTTGGGATCAATCGGCGTCGCTGGGAGTCACAGACCCCACCATGCGTCGGTTCGAGGCGGGCGAGCGGCTGATTCAGGATTTGCCCAGCGATGCGCGAGTGGGGCTGGTGAACTTCGCCTCGCTGGGCATGGGCTACGCTGACTACGATGTGCGCGCGCCGATGGGCAGCCCGAAGCCACAACTCCAACACGCGCTGAACCTGCTCCAGCGCAGCGAGTTCTCGTTTCACGGCACGCCCATCTGGAACACACTCTACTACGGTATCCCAGAACTGCTCGCCAGTGAACCTGCCGACCGCGAGCGGTTGGTCATCCTGTTCACCGATGGTCAAAACGAGACGGCGGGCATCTCACGCACGGAACACGAAGCGTTGCAAATTGCGCAGCAGTATCGCGTGCGCCTGATTTTCGTGCTGCTGGGCAACGCGGAGACAATCCCCACCTACCATCAGGTGGTGCGGACGCTGAAGTATTTGGCGGACGCCACTGGCGGCGCGGTGATTGCCGCCGATGAAGCGCAAGATTTGAACGAGGCGTTCGGCGCGGCGCTGGATACGCTGGAGTATGTGCCCGTGCATCGGCTGCATCTGCGCGTGCGCAAGGCAGGCGGCTTCCGAAGGGGCGAAACCGTCCGCCTGCGCGTGCAAGCCGTCGGGGGCAAAGAGCGCGTGGCGACCGTGCGGCTCTAATCCAGCAGCTCGTAGCGCGTGTTGCGCCGCTTGGGCACAAACCCCGCCGCGCGGACTACTCGCTCAATCTCCGCCGCGTTCAAGATGAACTTCGAACCCTGCGCCGAGACCACATTCTCCTCGATCATCGTGGAACCCATGTCGTCTACGCCGTAGCGCAGGGCGACCGTGATGACTTTCGGTCCCTGCGTGAGGATGCTCGCCTGCAGATGGTCGAAGTTGTCCAGCATCAGTCGTGCGACGGCGACGGTGCGTAGGTACTCGGCGGGCGTCGCTTTTTTGATGTCGGGCAGGTCGGTACCTTCGGGTTGGAAGTTCCAGCAGACGAACGCGGTGAAGCCGCCTGTCTCATCTTGCAGCTCGCGCAGGCGAATCAGGTGCTCCACGCGGTCTTCAAGCGTCTCCACATGCCCGTACATCATGCTCGCGGTGCTGCGTAAGCCGAGCTGGTGCGCCTCGCGCATAAACTCAAGCCACTCCTGCGCCATGTCTTTGAACGGGGCAATCTGTTGGCGCACGCGATCGACCAGAATCTCGCCGCCCGCGCCTGGCACCGAGTTCAGCCCCGCCTCTTTGAGCCGTACCAGCGCGTCGCGCACGCTCAAGCGCGAGATGTGTGCGATATACAAAATCTCTGTCGGCGACAGCCCGTGAATAATCACCTGCGGATAGTGCCGCTTGATGAGCCGAAACAGACGCTCGTAGTAGTCAATCTTAAGTTTCGGGTTCAGCCCGCCCTGAATCAGCGCTTCCACGCCGCCTTGCCGCACCAGTTCATCGATTTTCTGCAGAATCTCCTCGTCGCTGAGCAGGTAGCCCTCGTTGTGGTTCGGTGGGCGGTAGAACGCGCAGAACTTACAGCGCACCCAGCAGACATTGGTGTAGTTGATGATGCGCCCAATCACATAGGTCACATAGGGGTAGGGGTTCTTCTGCATGCGCACATAGTGTGCGAGTGCGCCCAGTTCAGGCAGGTTCGGATGCCTCAACAGGGCGACTCCGTCCTCGAAACTCAGTCGTTCGCCCGCGAGTACCTTCTCCGCTATCTGCTGGAAGCGCGAGCGCTCGGCGCGTGTAGGCGTTTCTAACATCGTTTAGCATAACCTCCGACGATAGTATACCCTTTTAGTGCGCGACGCCGTTCCCACTGTAGGCGTAACCCCAATCCCTACCGCCCACGAGATACTCCAACGCGAACATCAGGCACATCACAAGTATCACGCTCGCGGCGACAGGTTTCCCCAACATCAGACACAATACGGCGGTCGACGAGCAGATTCCCAGCGCGTTGCGCAAGGCGTAAGCGCGTTGCCACAACACTCTGAGCGGCGTCTTGAGCGCGAAAATGAGCGCCGTTGTCATGCCTGCCGCCAGAACTATTTGCAAAGGGGCGAACTTCCAGCCCAACGCCGTCTGCCAATCGCGCGCCCATCCCGCCTGACGCTGCCACGGCTGAAGCGCGTCCAACCCTACCGCCAGTCCTGTCAAAGCGACGCCCGCCACGAATAGCCCTGCGTAAGTCCATCCTATGCGCCGCCAGTCGGCGTCGGCGCGTATCAGCCCTGTGAACAGTCCCATCCCCAGCCCCCAAGCGACGGATAGCGGCAAGAGAGAGTCCACTGCGCTGCCCATCATCGGCAGTCCGAACAGGCATAGCATCAGCCCGTATGCCATCCCCAACGCCATCTGTCCACGCGCGCCCAGCGCCAACCTCCCCTGACCCTCCAACCAACTGGCAGGGGTCAGCACTCCCGCCGACAGCACATACGCCCAGTACCACTCATTTGCCCCGAAGGGTCTTGCGCCAGCAATCCCTTCGCTAAGCATAGCGCGACTGATACCGTAGCCGCCCGCTACCAGCAAATCCGCCCCGACAACAGTCATACCCACCACCATAGAAGCCGACAGCAAAGAAATCCGCGCCCAACGCGCCACGCCCGCCGCAATCAAGCTATACACAGTCCACCCCAGCGTGAGCCATCCTGCGATTGATGCGATATCCTGCGAGGCTTCGCCTGTCCACAACTCGTAGGGATAGTAACTATACAGTACTGCAACAGCAGGCGTCAGGCTGAACACCGACAAACCTGCCACGAACACCGATTTGCCCAGCCCACGCAGTCGGTGGGTGCGCCACAACGCGACGCCCGTGCCGAGCCAAGTAAGAAACAGCGCCAGCAGGCTACTGTGCAGCGCTGGCAACACCTCTCGACGCGCTTGCGCCCACTCGGCGTTGCGCTGTAGCGCGTTGCCTTTCCAATCGAAGCCCATGGGCGATGTCGTTTCTCGGAGTGCGATTCGCGCCAGCCAGCCATTCCAAAACCGATGCCAGTCGGACTGGCGCGTCTCAAAAGCAGGCGCGCCCTCGAAAGCGCGTGCGTCCTGACGGGTCAGTGCGCGATAGAGCGTCGGCGCGAGGTCTATCTCGCGTAGAACGCCGTTCCAGCGCGTGCTGGGCGAGGTGAGTAGCCCTCGCGGTTCGCGCGCGGCATAACGGACGACCGCACTCAGCCGCGCCGACTGCAAAGTCAATCCTGCTGGCGAGGGTATCGCCACAACCCATACCTCGACGCCCTCCGCAAGCAACAGCTCCAACGCGCGATAATCCCAGCGTTTGAGTTCCAAGATAGCCCAATCCGCCTCCAGCGTAAAGAAGTCCAATCGCAGCGACTCTAAGTCCGAATACACACGCGCAGGCGCTGCGCGTTGCTCAGACAAAGCAATCAGCGCGTAGGGACTGGGCGGGGGCGATTGGTCGGTTGTTAGGTATATCGCTCGCAACCCCTCACGCCTCAGTAGTGAGCCGAGCGTGGCGTTCAGCAGCTCCCTTGAGGGGGCAGTGCCTGATTGAAGCGCAACGCGGTGACCTGCTTGGGCAGTGTTCGCAGGCGAAATCAGTTCCAGCTTCGGCAGAGGCGCACTCTGGGCGCGAGCGCGGCGACCTGTGGCAAAGGCATAAAAGGCTTGCTTATCCTGCTGCCACACCATCCAGCCTGCCTGCGCAGGTACATCGCCGATTAAGTCTTGGGGCGTCAGCGGCGCGTGTACCAAAATTAACAACAGTTTCGGCTGAGCTACCAGCTTGCATGTCAACGCCAAGAGAATGCAGCATAGTGCCGTGCGCATTAGTATCGTATCTCAAAATCGGGGTGTTCGGCGGTGGCGTCTTGGTAGGTTGCTTCCACACGGCTCACGCGCGCGCCGTCGGGCCCGCGTCGGAGCGTTTCCAAGAACTGCTGCAACTGCTGTTCCTCGCCTTCAGCGACCACCTCCACGCTTCCATCAGCACAGTTTCGGACATAACCAGTGAGTTTTAGCGTTTTCGCCGCCCGCAACGCAAACGCGCGATAACCCACTCCCTGCACAACACCCGAAACACGCGCAATCACTCGCTGCATATCCTAATTATACCGTCGCCGCAGGGAACGCTCCCTACGCTGACAGGGTATAATAGGATGGAGGTAAGCTATGCGTCGTAGAGGACTACCGATTGCCTGGATTGGACTGATTATTGTGCTGGTCGCTTTCGTGGTCTGGTATGGTTGGCAGAATAACATCGCCCCTTACTTGGCGGAGCAGCGCGCCCAGCAGCAGCGTCAACAGGCGCAAGAGTCTACACCTGCCCCTTCAGAGGAAGAAATCAAGGCACAGTTGGAGCGCAATCGCGCAGCGGTCTCTGCGCAGCCTGAACCCGCCCCGAAAGCTGAATCCAAGCCCCAAGCGCCGCCACAACCCCCTCAGCCCGACCCCAAGCGCGATGTGATGGAATACTGGTGGGAAAAGGCGCCGCCTAAGACGAAGCAGTGAACATAAAGGAGGAGAGGCAACGATGCTTTCTCGTGCTTTGGTGCTTCGAGTAGCCGAGTTTCCCGCGTTTAAGCGATGGATCAAGCACAGCTCGCTTACACAAGGACTGATTCAGAGATTTATCGCAGGCGAGGATGTCGATACTGCGATAGCAATTGCCCGCCAACTTAATCAGGACGGCTTTCTGGTTGCGTTAGACTACTTGGGTGAAGATACTCATCGCTTAGAAGACGCTGAACAAGCGGCGTGCCAATACATTACTCTGCTGGAGCGTATCACGCAAAGTCAAGTCAACTCATGTATCTCCATCAAACTCACCCAGCTGGGTCTCGATCTTGGGTACGAGATTGCCCGCAAGAACCTTGAGAAGGTGCTTGCCGCCGCGCAGTCTCTCAACAACTTTGTATGGATTGACATGGAGAGCAGTAAACACACTCAGCCTATCTTAGATTTGTTCTGTGAACTGTACCCACGCTACCCTAACTCAGGAACTGTTCTGCAAAGCTACCTTTATCGGACGCCCCAAGACTTGGAGCGACTGATTCAGATTGGCGCGCGGGTGCGTCTGGTCAAGGGCGCGTATGCTGAGCCGAAGGAGGTCGCCTACCCTGACAAGAAATCTGTCGACCACCAGTTCAAAGTGCAGATGGAGTTGCTGCTTGAGCGGGGGAAGGAACCTGCCATCGCGACTCACGATTTGCGCCTCATCAATCACGCCAAGCAGTATGCCGCGGAGCTTGGATTAGAGAAGTCACAATATGAGTTCCAACTGCTGTACGGTATCAGCCGTGAGCTGCAGAAGCAGTTGGTTGCGGAGGGGTATCGAACGCTCATCTATGTTCCATATGGCGAGCAGTGGTACCCCTACTTCTCGCGACGCTTGGCTGAGCGACCTGCAAATCTCTACTTTATTCTGAGGAGTCTGTTTCGGAAGTAGAGGGCGCTGCAGGCGTTTCAGAGGCGTCGTCTTCATCCGCATCTTCATTTTTTGTTGCAGTGCGCCTCTGCTCGCGCTCTTTCAGCAAGGGCAGCACCGAGCGGAATAGGTCGGTTCCTGCCTCTTGAAGCCACTCGTAGATTACAGATTCTACAGAGGATACAATCACGCCGCTGTGAGATAGTCGCAGCAGCGCGTATTTCCAATCACGCTTTTGACGACTGGCGATAGCGTCGTATGGCGTGTGAATTGTGTAGCCTGCCTTCACAAGATCGAGCGCAGTTTGCAAGATGCAAATGTGCGCCTCTATACCGGCAAGCACGATTTGGGCGCGTCCCAGCGATTGCAGTTGTTTCATAAACTCGTCCGAGCCTGCGCAACTGAAGCAGAGCTTGTCCATCACAGGCGTATCCCCAACGAGTGTTTCCAGTTCTGGAATAACGCCGCCCAGTTTCTCTGCATTTTGGGTTGTGTACAGGATGGGGACTTCCAGAGTCTTTGCGATCTGAACCAGTAGTTTGATGTTGTCTGCAATCTCTTGTCCGACTTTGATGGTTTTGAGCAGTGATTTTTGGAGATCGACGACCACCAACACTGACTGTTCACGGCTTAGCAGTTTCTCAGAGCGTTCCATAGCGAGTCTCCTGTGTTCGTGTGGTTTTCATGTGAAAACCTAAAATCCGTTCGGCGCGATTGTTTCCAAAATTCGCCCCAGCTCCTCCTCTGAATAAAACTCGATGACAATCCTGCCGCCGCCGCCACCCCACTGCACCACCTGCACGCGCGTTCCCAAATACGCGCTCAAGTTGTGTTGAAGCGCCAGCAACTCAGGAGAAGCAGGAGAGGGTTGTGGCGCAGATTCTGGCGCATTACGAGGCGTTGGGTTCATGGGACGCAGCTCACGCGCACGCAACTCAGCCGCACGCACACTCAAGCCCTCCGTTGTAATATCACTCCAGAGTTGACGCTGTAGGGTGGGATCTTTCACCATCAGCAGGGCGCGACCGTGCCCTTCGCTAATCACGCCTTCTTGAAGGCTTTTGATAATGTACTCGGGTAGATTCAATAGCCGTAGCGTGTTCGAGATGGCAGGCACGCTCTTGCCCACGCGCTGCGCCACCTGCTCTTGGGTGAGTCCAAACTCTTCCATCAAGCGTTTGTAGGCAAGCGCTGCGTCTATTGGATTGATGTCCTCGCGCTGCACATTCTCCACCAACGCCATCTCCAACATCTGCTGCTCAGTGGGAGAACGCACAATCGCAGGAATCGTTGTCAACCCCGCCATCGAGGCTGCGCGAAGCCGACGCTCGCCAGCAATCAGCACATAGTCGCCTTCACTCTCCTGACGCACGATAATCGGTTGAATAACGCCTAACTCCCGTATGGAGTCTGCAAGTTCGGCTAACGACTCTTCACTGAACTGCTGGCGCGGCTGATACGGATTGGGGCGAATCTGGTCAAGCGGGACCTCGCGGATTAGTGTCTCTGCCAGTTCATTCTGACCAATCAGCGCGCCTAAACCTCTACCGAGCGCAGGACGCCGCATATTGCTTCACCTCCTCTACCAACTCCAAGTACGCCTGAGCGCCACGGGAGCGCGGGTCGTACTCTATCACAGGCTGCCCAAAACTGGGCGACTCGCTCACGCGAATATTGCGCGGGATGATTGCACGAGCGACTTTCCCACCGAAGAATTTGCGAACCTCTTGCTCTACTTGCTCTGCCAAGCGTGTGCGTGAGTCGTACATCGTCAGCACAACTTTCCAAATTTCCAAGCGCGGGTTCAAGTGCTGCCGTACCAAATCTACAGTCTGCAGCAGCTGCGACAGACCCTCCAGCGCGTAGTATTCACACTGCACGGGAACAATCAGACCGTCTGCAGCGGTCAGGGCGTTGATGGTAAGAACGCCTAACGACGGAGGCGTGTCAATCACAATCCAGCGATACTGTTCGCGCAGGGGCGCGAGCAGGCTGCGCAGTAGTGTCTCACGCGCTATTTGGGACGCCAGCAATACATCCGCACCAGCCAAGTCGATGCTTGCAGGGAGCAGCGCGAGATTCTCACGCCCCGTGTCCGTGAGTGTTTCAGGCGCGATGGCAGTCTGGGGATTAGCGAGACGCGCTTGAATCAGATTGAATAAGTTATGGGATTGCCCACGCGCGTCGACGCCCAGTCCGCTGGTCGCATTCGCTTGTGGGTCGGCGTCTACCAGCAAGGTCGGCTCGCCTAACAGTGCCAGCCCTGCCGCCAGATTGACTGCCGTCGTGGTCTTCCCGACGCCGCCTTTCTGGTTAACAACAGCAAGCGTCCAACCGTGTGATTGCACGGAAGGGGATTTCCACGCGCAAGTCGCATTTCCTGCCAGTTGGTCGATAAAAGCGGAGGGAAATGTTCCCTCCGCCTGTCGCTATTCTTGTGAGGTGTGGTCGGCAATTGCGCGGCGCACCACTGCCACAGCCACATCTGCAGCGCGTACAGTGGTATGAGCGGCTGATTGCACACGATCTTCGCGTATATCAGGCATATTGACAAGCGAACGCGCCAGTTCACGCGCCAACGCAGCATCTGCTTCTGCGTTTGTCACATAAGGCGCGGGCACAGGCTCCATCGGTACAACATGTGTCCGCTGCACACGATGCGCACGCGCAACCTTCTGCAGTTCCTGCAACGAGATTTGCATAGCTTACCTCCTGTCATAGTATGTTTCACATTTGATACAGGCAACCCGGCTATCTGTCAACCACAGACCCGTGGCTTTGCGCCCCTGCATCACTACAGGTTTGCCTTTTACTGTCTCAAATGCTACGGTTCCCATTATCGGCACACCCCTGCGGTTTCTTTAGCCATGCTAAGAAATTCACGGGGGTTTTGCCCCTTAAGTGAATTGTCGGCGTTTAGCAATCTGTTCTTTAGGCTTCAAACGACATTTTGTTCCAGAATTCGGCGCAATCGCTGAATTTCATCGC
>CALGZO010000314.1 GCA_937934465.1 uncultured Fimbriimonadales bacterium
CTTAAGCTGCGCGTATGCCCAAGCGGTGGGCGCACCCACGCCATGCGGCTTCGCCAGCACCCACCAGAAACTGGGCAGGGTAGGCAGCAGTTTTAGCTGTTCGCCTTTGCCTGTAGCGAGTGCGCACTGAGGCGTCGGGGGGGACGCCCGTACCGTCGGCGTCCCCGCCGACGAAACCATACCGTCATCGTCCCCACTGACGAAGAACGCCACATCCGCGCCTAACTTGCTGGCGATTGTATACAAGTTCGGCTGCGCGATTTTCCACCGTCGCGCCCAGTCAGCGAGGATTTTCAGCGCGGCGGCGGCGTCGCTGCTGCCGCCGCCCAACCCCGCCTGTGCAGGGATGCGCTTGGCGAGGTAAGCACGCCAGCCGCTGCCCTCGCCCCCTTGCCCCCTCTGCCACAGCGCGGGAGAGTGGGTAGGGGGGTGAGGGCTATGCTTCACAAACGCCTCCACCGCCTTCCAAACAAGGTTGCTCGAGTCGGCGGGGATGGAACCTTCGCCCCCTCCCGTGGATTCCCCAGAGATGAGAATCTCCCCCTGTGCAGCGTCCAGTATTGGCGCGTCGGGCAGCTCCAGAACCAGCGTGTCGCACAGGCTCAGGGTGTGCATCACGCTCGCAACCTCGTGGTAGCCGTCGGGACGGCGACCTAACACCTCCAGTGTGAGGTTAATCTTGGCGGGTGCATCGCGTTCAATCCTCATCATTCAGGACGATGCGTAGGTGGAGTTCGCGCAGTTGCTCCTCGCTCACGGACGAGGGCGCGCCAAACATCAAGTCCACCATCGCTGTGTTTTTCGGGAAGGCAATCACATTCCGAATCGTCTCATCGCCTGCCAAGAGCATCACCAGCCGATCGATGCCGGGCGCGATGCCTCCGTGTGGAGGCGCGCCGTACTCGAACGCCTCCAGCAGGTGTCCGAACCGCTCCTGAATCTCGGCGTCGGAGTAGCCCAGCAGCTTGAAGATTTTGTCTTGCAGGTCGCGCCGATGGATGCGGATACTGCCGCTGGCGAGCTCGTTGCCGTTGCAGACCAAGTCATAGCAGTTCGCCCGCACCTTGTCGGGGTCGGTATCCAACAGGGGGATATCCTCCTCGCGTGGCGCGGTGAACGGGTGGTGCGAGGGGTTCCAGCGTCCCTCTGCCTCATCCCACTCCAGCAGGGGGAAGTCCACCACCCATGCGAATGCCATCAAGTTCGGGTCTGCCAAGCCGAGTTGCTGTCCCATGCGGTGGCGCAGGCGGCTGAGGCACTCGTTCACGATTTTGGGCTGGTCGGCGACGATAGCGACCAAATCGCCCGTGTTCGCCCCTGTGCGCTCGCGGATGGCGTTGAGTTCCGCCTCACTGAGGAACTTGGCAATCGGCGAGCGGACGCCTTCAGCCGTGAAAGCGATTGTCGCCAGCCCTTTCGCGCCAAACCGCTTCACAAACTCGGTCAGCTCATCGAGCTGCTTGCGCGAGTAGTCGGCGCACTGGGGCAGGCAGATAGCTTTCACGACGCCCCCCGCCTCTATCACGCCTCGGAACGCCTGAAACTCGGTCGTGCGCAGCAGGTCGGTTAGGTTATGCAACTCCAGCCCGAAGCGCAGGTCGGGCTTGTCGATGCCGTAGCGATCCATTGCCTCATCGTAGGTGAGGCGTGGGAACGGCTTCAGCACGCGCTTGTCCGTGCAGGTTTCGATCATCCCAATATAGAGTTCCTCGATGAGGTTCAAAATGTCGTCCTGCGTGACGAACGACATCTCCAAGTCCAGCTGAGTGAACTCAGGTTGGCGGTCGGCGCGGGGGTCTTCGTCGCGGAAGCAGCGCGCGATTTGGAAATAACGCTCCACACCTGCCACCATCAGCAGCTGTTTCAGTTGCTGAGGCGACTGGGGCAGCGCGTAGAACTTGCCCGGATAGAGGCGGCTGGGCACGAGATAGTCGCGTGCGCCTTCGGGCGTGCTTTTAATCAGGATCGGCGTCTCCACCTCCAGAAAGCCGCGCTCGGAGAGGAAATCGCGAATGTATTTCACGATGCGGTGGCGCAGCTCCAGTCGCTGGTACATCGCGGGACGGCGCAGGTCTAAGTAGCGATACTTGAGGCGGAGGCTCTCGTCCACTTCCAGATTCTCCTCGTTGATTTGGAAGGGCGGAGTCTTGGAGGGGTTGAAGATGTGGAGTGCGTGGGCGAACACTTCGATTTCGCCTGTGGCGATTTTGGGGTTCTCCGCGCCTTCGCGTCGGCGGCGCACCTCGCCCACGACCGCGATGCAATACTCCACGCGCAGGTTGCTCGCTTGTTCCACCAACTCAGGGCTAATCGCAGGGTCGAACACCACCTGTACCAGCCCTGTGCGGTCGCGCAGGTCTACAAATACCAAGCCGCCCAAGTCACGCAGGCGATGTACCCAGCCGTTCAGGCGCACTGTTTGACCGATATGCTCCGTTCGCAAAGTACCGCAAGGGTGTGTCCGTTGCCAAGTTGTTGTCATAGGCAGGGGCAATTGTACCCTGTTAGGCGGCTCCTGCGCGTAAAGTAAGTTGGAACCGCTCTTTTGACCTCACCCCCAGACCCCTCTGCGCAGTAGGAGGAACCTGAAGTGAGGGCTACCGACAGAGCCAGTCCCCCGATGATGCGTTTCACTCGGCGAGTTCTTCTTCGGCGTGTTCGGGCGCGAGGGCGATTTCGGGGCGGCTGAGCCGTTTGGCGAGCGTCTCCTGCGTGAGCGCGGACAACACAATCTGCCCGCTGCTGAGAAACACCACGCATCGCGTGCGTCGCCCTTGGGTGGCGTCGATCAGCTTCGTACCTTCACGCCTCAGCTGCTGGACTAAGCGTTTGATAGGCGCGGAGTCGATGCGCACGAGCGCGACAATCTTATCCGTCAGCACAAAGTTATAGAACCCTACATTCAGCAGGGGTGGAACACTCGGCGTCCTTTCGTCGGGTGTCATGACAGGGACGGCGTTCGACGCGCTCTTGCTGAGTCCTGCCTCTTGCATTCGGAGGTTCGCGCGTGGTATAATCTATGCTGATCTGTGGGGCGGTAGCTCAGCTGGGAGAGCGCTAGAATCGCACTCTAGAGGTCGGGGGTTCGAATCCCCTCCGCTCCACCACCAATATGTTGTAAACTTCACACGCGAACCTACTACCGATGGTGGGGCTTCCCGTTTCGCCCCTCGTGAATCTAGTGGTCTATACATAGCCCATTCTCCTTGCCTGTTGTAGGGTTTCAGGCTCCCTGAATGAGAGGGGCTTCTCGCAGGGGGCAGGAGTTTCGCGAGGGATGGTGTATACTCTCTCTCGCGCTACCGTACCTCACCTGCGGTAGAACCTCGCCTACCTGTTCTGAAATCTTACTGCAGGAATTTGGGCGTTTTCAAGGAATCACTTAAGTATCGCCTATGCCACATAGGAAATCGCTGGAAAGCCGACGACGCATGCTGGTTGAGACGCCGCTGTTCAACCTGAAGTTCATGCCGAGCTTGCTGCT
>CALGZO010000315.1 GCA_937934465.1 uncultured Fimbriimonadales bacterium
CTCACATCGGCGATTTCAGAAGCGTTCTTCAAGAAGCGTATCGGCATCGTGTGTCCTCCATAAATCCTGCATATTGGGACACTGATGTGTATTCAGGTCAATCCTGAGCAGGGCGCACGCTTTGGTCTACGGCACATAAACCGTACACCAATCAATCGCGTAGGGAGGGTGTTCGGAAAATCGTCTTGGCAGAATGCCCATCCATGGAACGCAGGGCGCCCACGCAGGTGCGCCCCTACGCCAATAACCGAGTATGGGTAGGTACCCCCTCCTTTAGGTTCCCCCTGCAAGCAGGGGGAACCAATTGAGAAAAATCGGTTCCCCCTTGAAAAGGGGGAACCTGCAGGAGGGGGTTCCCCATACAACAGGCGAATTTTCGAACAGCCTCATCGCGTAGGTGAAGGTATAATCCATCTGAGCGTAGTTAGAGAGGCTGGAACACATCGGAGGGAGTCCGTTATGCGAACACGGCGTTGGATGGCTGGGTTGTTGTGGGCGGCGATGGGGCTGTTGTGCAGTTTCGCGCAATCGCCTATCGACAAGCCACAGTTAGTTAGCACGGAGTGGCTCGCGCAGCGATTGGAGAACCCGAACCTCCGCATTCTCGACGCGCGCGGCGCACTGCCAGCCTACTTGCAAGAGCATCTGCCGAACGCCATCTTCTTGAACACCGAGACGCTGCGCGTCAGTCGCGGAGGCATTCCGGGTCAGATGCTGCCGCCTGAGCGACTGGCGGAGATTTTCGGCGCAATCGGCGTCGGCGCCGCCCACGAGGTGGTGGTCTACTCCAGCAACGAAGACGCCTTCTCCGCCGCGACCTACACCGCGCTGGCGCTGATTGCCATCGGGCATACGCGCGTGGCAGTGCTGGACGGCGGCTTCGAGAAGTGGAAAGCCGAGAACCGCCCCCTGACCAATAAAATCCCCACCTTCGAGGTGCAAACCCTGCCAGCGCGACCCGACCCGCAGATATTTCGCACGCTGGAGTGGCTACAGCAACATCTGGAATCGCCCGAACCCATCCAGCTGCTGGACGCCCGCGCGCCCCAGCAATATCAGGCAGGGCATATCCCAACCGCGCAGAACCTGTTTTTGCGTGAGATGCTGCGCACAGAGGGCGCTCTCAGCGTGTGGCGTAGCCCCGACGAAATTCGCGCCATGCTGCAAGAGCGCGGCGTGGATACCCAACGCCCCATCGTGACCTATTGCAACTCCGGACGCGAGGCGAGCCAACTCTGGTTCACACTGCGCTATGTGCTGGGGATACCTGTGCAGACCTACGACGGATCATGGGTGGAATGGCGCGCGAAAAACATGCCGATAGAGCCGTGAGGAAGAAACTCTACCTCTACACAGACGGTTCGTCGATAGGCAATCCGGGCGCGGCAGGGATTGCCTATCTGCTGACTGACGAGCAGGGTCAAGTGGTCGGACAGGGCGCGGAGCCTATCGGATACGCCACCAACAACCAAGCCGAGTACCACGCGCTGCTGAAGGGGCTGGAGGCAGCGCGCTCGCTGGGCGCCCAAGAGATTGAATGGTACTCCGACAGCGAGCTGCTGGTGAAACAGTGGACAGGCGCGTATACTATCAAAGATGCGCACCTGCGTCGGCTGATGCAAGATGCGCGCGCGTTGGCGCACGGGATGATTATCGCGCCACACGCCGTGCCGCGCAACAGCTCGCCCCAAATGACTGCTGTGGATGGGTGGGCGCGCCAGTGCGCAACAGCGAACACCGTCAGTCGCGCAACAACTCGCGGTACAGGTTCTGCTGCTCGCGCAAAGCGGCGCGGTGGGGGTCGTAAGGGTCGACATGGATAGTGACCTCCGCAGGCGCGAGTTCGCGTTCAATCTGCTGCTCTAAGGCGTCGGCGACCGCATGCGCCTGCTGCAGGCTCCAATCGTTGGGGAGAACGATATGCACATCCACATAGCGCATCGAGCCTGAACGGCGCGTGCGCAAGTTGTGATAGTTCAGCAGGTTCGGCTCGGAACGCAGGATCTGATGGATACGCGCGAGTTCCTCTTGGGGTAGGCAGTGGTCGATGAGCTCGTGGAACGCGCGGTGCGCCAACTGCCACGCGCCCCGAAACAGCCACAGCGCAATCGCTATCGCCAGCAGCGCGTCAATAAACACCCAGCCCGTGAAATAGATGACGCCAAGCGCAATCAGCAGCCCCAAACTCGTCCAGAAATCGATCATCAGGTGCTGACCGTTGGACATCAACGCGAGCGAGTGCGTGCGCTTGCCCACACGCCACACATACTGCCCTACCGCGAGGCTGGTGAGCGTGGAGAGCGCCATCACGCCCACGCCCCACTCCAGATTGTCCAGCCCGCTCCCCACAATCAGACGGCGCACGCCCTCTATCAGCAGGTAGCCGACGATGAGCATCAACAGAATCGATTCGCCAAAGCCCGCAAGCGTCTCCACTTTGCCGTGTCCGTAGGGGTGCTGCTCATCAGGCGGCGTCGAGCCGACGCGCACGCTGAGATAGGCAAACACAGAAGCGACCACATCGACGGCAGAGTGCAACGCTTCCGACAGCAAGCTGACGGAACCTGTCATCACTGCTGCGACGAGCTTCACACCCGTAGCCGCGAGGTTGTAGCCCACCGATAGCATTGCCGCGCGCCGCTTCGTGCGATCTGCTGCCGACCCAGACGCCTGCCTCATCGCCCTGAATATACCTCACGGGAAAGCCGTTTAATCCCTTGCGCGTGGGGAGAGCTGAACAATAGAGCCAGTCCATGCCCATGGGGTGCATCTTCTGAGTTCACGGGGCATACAGCGGGGCATACAGTCGGTTGCAGCAGCATACCTTTCGTAGCACTGTTGGCATCTCTCAGGGTGCAACGCCATTCTTGGCGTCGCAAACCGTACCGTCGGCGTCCCCGCCGACGAAGTAAAAACTCGTAGCGTCGGCGTCCCGCCGACGAGTGTGCGCTTGGACAAGAATGTCCAAGCCACGCGCTGCAGGTGCGACGCCTTTCTTGGCGTCGTAAAGCGTACCGTCGGCGTTCCGCCGACGAGCCTTGCTTGGACAAGAATGCAACAGCTACCAACTCCCCACCCACCCCTACACAGAGGTCACATGGGATGTAGAAGTACCGTCGGGCGCAGGCGAGTGGCAAATGCGCTTCCGAGCGGAGCGATGAGCAAGGCGGTGGGAAAGTGGTTGAGTAATTTGACCCTCCCGCAGCCGAGCATAAGAAAACCGAGACACATCTCATCATAATAGTGCGAGGGTTCTAAGCATGCAAAAGCAGATCTGGCAGTGGCGACAGCAGAAGCTCACCCCCT
>CALGZO010000316.1 GCA_937934465.1 uncultured Fimbriimonadales bacterium
CCGTTCTGAAAGGCGGCTGAAGGCGAGGCGTCCTCAGGCAACATAGTGACCTGAACATCCTCGATATCCTGCAGTGTGTAGATAGTCTGCCACGTCGATCCGTTATCGTATGAGACTTGCAGTACTGACGGTTCTCCGACGGCGTTCACTTGTCTGAACTGAGGCATAATGATGCTCTCTAGCAGGGCTTGTAGCTGGTCTGCCAACTCCTGCGCACAACTCTCAACAAGCTTAGCAATCAGACAGGTCAAAAAGCCGATGATCGGCTGTTCTGACGACGCTGCTGACTGTAAGCAGTCTAGCACGGCATTGCATAGCTCATTAGAGCAAGCCTGCGCATCGAGCCAGTCGTAGAAGATGCGCTCACCTACAGGCTTTGCCCAGTCTCTGAATTCCTCATCGTAGTAGTAGCCGAAAGAGAGCAAGCGGAGAACGCCCGTGACCATCTCTCTCCACTCAGGTGGATAGCGTAGGCAACGCCTTTCCCAGAGAGGGTAGGGCGTTGCCACTAGAGACGGGCGTGCTCCGATGCTGGGCTTGGGCATAGCCTACAGATTGCGACCAATCAGGCGGACTGCCAACACAGTGATCGGATTGCCGTCAGGCGAGACGACCGCCGCCTCGACTGCAGTCTTGAATGCAGGCCATGGCGCTGTGTTCAAGTCAACTTGGTCTTGCCCTTGCGGAGGCTTGATTGACGCCTTGCGACACGGGATTTCGAAGCTGTACAGCGTCATGGTCGTGTTGTCCTGATAGACGACCAACCAGCGCTCCTCACGCTGACCATCAGTAGCGGCGGCGGCGTTGGTCAGCTTGACTGACGTCGTCAGAGACCGGCGGACAATCAGCCCGTCAGAGACTGCCTGCAGTGCTGTGACGAAAATGAGGGCAACTGAGTTTGCGGGCAACGTCACTTTCGTGATGTCGTCAGCAAGCGCCTGCGATGGCGCGAACTGAACGCGCGATCCCTCACCTGAACGATCCACGTAGGTCAGGGACACAGTAGTATCGGGATTGCGAGCCATGATACAAGACCTCCTTACTCGCTCGCCCGCCACGTATGCACGCGGCGAGCGTACACCTATGAGTCAAGTGTACGCTCGCCGCTATCTAGAGTCAAGTGTGTTGGCGAAACTACTTACACTGAATGCCGTATACCTCGCTCAGGCGCGGCGCTACACGCCGCTTGAGCCATCGAACCGTCCGAAAGCCCAGCGGCATAGTTGCGAAGTTCGGACTGTTGCCTGTGCGCATTGTCTTGTGCAAGCCGATCTGATAGCTGCCCACGCCGTCCACCTGAGCAGGGCCCGCGCCCTTGATACTTGACGCGAATCCCCACGACTCAATCAGTAGAGTAGCGTCCTGCAGATTGCGGCGGTCAATGATGTAACCGTCAGTGTTCGCATAGTACAGCCTGAAGTTCCAGTACATTTGAGTGTAGACGCCCATCAGGATATCCCGCGTCAATGCCCACAAGCAAGGCTGGTGGAAGACGTTACGGATACGGATGGAGCGCAGTTGCGTACCAGTCCATTTCTGCAGGATGCTGTGG
This sequence comes from uncultured Fimbriimonadales bacterium, assembly GCA_937934465.1. Lineage (GTDB taxonomy): Bacteria > Armatimonadota > Fimbriimonadia > Fimbriimonadales > GBS-DC > GBS-DC. Next base: position 1,553 of record CALGZO010000316.1, read on the forward strand.
TAGCTGCTGGACATAGCTATGATAGCGGCATACGCCCGCTTGTTCTGACGCACTAAATCAGGTAGCGGGACAGGATACTGATTGAACGATAAGTAGGCATTGCGGCGGTATTCAACATCATAGCCGAATGCCTCCACAATGCCCTTGTATGTTGACTTGATATCCACATATACCGCGTCAGGGAAGAGACCGCGCCGCACCAACAGCGGTACGGGCGCGTCAGTCTCTTGGTCACGGCGGCGGCGTAACGGCAAGTTGTACGATGCGCGCAAGAAACAGCGCGCCGCATCGGAGGCTGTGACGTTAGGCGCAACAAGCGCCTGAGGGTCAAGCCATCGCTGTTTGGACGGTTCGTGAGTGTAGGCGGAGAGACCTACGACCGTGCCCGGAGGGAGTTCTGCAAGGTCTGGCAAGCCCAGCGTCACGCGGTACTTGCCCTGCAGCTCCTCGATGTGTTCTTCGAAAGTGACGGGTTTTGCTCTAGCCATCGGAGTCGCCGTAAACTACATAGACCTCATATGCCTCAGGGTCAACATCGTCAGTATCTTCAGCGTCGTCAGGGTAAATGAGCACAATGACCGTCGGCACAGGGATTTCGGAGGCGTACGCCTCCGCGTCACTGGGCAACAGGAAAGTCTTGCGATAGTCAGCACCTTGCGGGAGTTGCTCATCAGGCTCTAGCACGCGCGGACGATTAGGCGCCTCACGACCTAGCAGGGTATACAGCAAGTTCTCGCCCACCTCAAGAGCCCGGCGGACTAGCTTACCTACGCGCTTGATAAACCGTTTCAGTGGATTCATGCCTGAACTCCTCTCATAGAATGCGCCACACTACAGTCCGTGACGACTGTAGTGTGGCGCGCGTCAGTGACTAGCTAGACCTCGCCCAGTTCAGTGATGCGGGCGGGCTTGCCATCAGCATCGACCTCCACGTAAGCGTGGATCGTCATGTTCTCAGGCACGGGCGTGACGCCCAACTGCAGCGACTCAAGATAGCGCTTGATGTTGGCGGTCATGCGGCACGAGTCGGGATAAAGCGGCACGCCAAACTTCACGTAGTTGCCGCCCATCGCGCGAACCTTGCGCTTGCCGTTATAGTTCTCCACGCGGAACGCCTGCACCTCGATCCACTGACCAAGCGGCTTGTCAAGCGCGTCCTCGACCTCCTCAAC
>CALGZO010000317.1 GCA_937934465.1 uncultured Fimbriimonadales bacterium
CTGGCAAGCGGCTTTTGGCTCTCGCCCACTGCGTGGGCGCGGGGAATGTTCTGTTGGCATCGCTGCTGACGAACCTCTCCTCGTATCGCCGCCGTCCCCGCCGACGACCAACGCTGGTGCGACGCCTTTCTTGGCGTCGCCTCGCTGCCGTCCACTGGTGCGACGCCTTTCTTGGCGTCGCCTCGCTGCCGTCCACTGGTGCGACGCCTTTCTTGGCGTCGTAGCACCACTGTCCCTGCCAATCAAACCCGCGACGACAGGAATGTCGTCGCACCCATACAGGCGTGGCTTGGAGATTGTTGTTCAAGCAGTTCTCGTTGGCGGGGACGGCGGCGATACGAGGAGAGGTTCGTCAGCAGCGATGCCAACAGAACATTCCCCGCACCCACGCAGTGGGCAAGAGCCAAAAGCCGCTTGCCAATCATGGCACGATGCGCACAGGCGTTCCGATGGGCAACAGCTGATATAGCAGCTCCACATCCTCGTCGCGCAGGGCGACGCAGCCGAGCGTCCAGTCGCGTTCGACGCCGCCGCCGTGAATGCCTATCGCGCCGCCCAGCGGCGTGTCCCACGGCGGGCATACGCCCGACTCGATCGCGCGCTGAATCGCCTGATACTGCCCGTCGTTGATGAGACCCTGCGCTTTGCCGCGCGCTGCGTCCTTGAGCGCAGGGTAGCTCAGTCCCAGAAAGAGGTAGAAGCGTCGGCTGGGATGCTTCTCGCACACATAGTAGTCGCCTTCGGGGGTCTTGCGGTCGCCCTCACGCGCTTTGTCGCCTGTGGCGGCGCGGCTCAGCGCAATCGGGAACTCGGCGATAGGCTTGCTCTGCTCCAGCAGCACGAGTTTGCGTGCGCGTTTCTCGATGCGCACGCTCGGCTGTTGTAGCGGGTAGGCGACGCCTTTGGAATCGCAAAACGCGCGCGCCTGCGCTTCCAGCCGCGCCCAGTCGGGCGTGGGGGCAGGCAGCACGCGCAGCGCACGCGCGGCAACCCACGCGCCGACTGTCAGCAGGCAGAGCAACCCCAGAACCGCCCACTTCCCACGATAGGAAAGATGAGATCCAGAGGAACTCGAATCAGAACCTTGTCTCAACGAAAATCTCCTCCCGCACTGAATGCAAAAGTACATCTACAGATTCCGTAAATCTTTTTCTTTATTTTCATCAAACAAAGTTTCTACATTCAATTGCTGTTGTTCCAAACGCCGACTTGTTCCTAACGCTGCTATACAAGGCAAACAAATTGATACAGCCAGCAGACGCCCGCGAGGCTCTGCGTTGTTTACCATCACAGCAATAGAGACGCAGGACACCGCAAGCGCGCCTACGACATAGCTGCGAAGCGGCTCCACAAAGGACCTTCGCAAGACACGCATAATCACCCATAGCAACGCAGTCGCATAGAAAACATGCCACGCCACAAACCATCCCCACATGCCACGCACCAACAGTGACAACCTTCCATCATTACCACTGAAGCGTCTCCAGTTCGCGAAGTCGGTGAATACAATTGTTGCGGTCATACGCTTGAGATGAGCGTAGACTGCCGCCGTGCTGTCCGACAGGTATTCCTGAATCGCGACTGCTTGCCAGTAGCGCGCCCTGCCGAAAGGCGATAACACATCAGGATTAACACCCTCTGCCTCCGCCAGTGACCGGGCGCTCTCGAACAATCGACGGTACTCTTGATAACGCTGTGACGAAGGCTGTCTGAAAGATAAACCCGCTAACAAGCTGAATGAACTGATACAGGACAGTCTCCACTGCCCATAAACAAGGTAATTCCGTGCATACCAAGGCAACAGTATCCCATAGAGTAGTAAAAGCCATAGCATGCCCATCTGCAACAGCCGCGCTATGGGTAAGCGTCGTCGGTACAATATCCACATAGCCCAAACAAAAATCGCTGGCAACAGTGCAACCGTTCCCACCCGCAACCAGATACACAATCCAACGCTCACAGCGTTAGAGAAGATCCTAGACAATAATCCTTCGTTTGAGGGCGCGGTAATGATGCTCGATGTTGTGTAAACCCATAAAGAAGCACATAAAATGAAAACCGACTCGCTGAGTAAGACCAAGGAGAGGTTGACTAACAGGGGATCCAGACTGAAGCCCAAACCAACGAGCGCCCCCAAACGCGCTCCCTGCAGCAATTCTGCGGAACGCATCAGCACAAAGCAAGCAGCTGTCGAACACAAGATTTGGAAGATTACGAGGTATGATACGGCAGTGCTCTGAGTGACGCACATGACCAACGCCAGCGTAGCAGGGTAGCCTGGGGTCCATATCGCCTCATACTCGCCGTATCGCCAGCGCCAGAATGGGAACTCGCTCAACAATTCTTGGGAAAGCCAGCGATAGCCTTTCCCCGCATACAGATTTTGCGCAAGGTGGTAGTATGCTTTTGGGTCGCCGCCGATAGTCAGTCTTTGTGTGTAGTCAACTCTCCAAGGCTCATAGGTCAGCCAGACAATAAGCCGCACGGCAAGGCAAAGCCCGAGTATCGGTACATAATAGAGTAGAGACAAACGCATATCCTTGAGTAGATCTAAATACCCAGCACCGCCCGACATCGGGCGCACAGTTCGGTATCGGCGTCGACATCGGGCAGGGTGAGCCAGCAGCGAGCGCACTTTCTGCCTGGCGCGACGCTCACTTCAACTTGCAACGCCTCCTCGCCGAGCGCGACCTCCGCCTGCGAGACGCCGAAGATACGCGCCAGCAGGTTGTCGGGCGTTGGAGGCGTGGGGTACGCGCTCAGCACGCTGTAGAACGGCTCGGGGGCAGCAATCGCCACCCTCGCGCTCAGCGGGTTCGGGATGCGCTTCTCTTGCTTGGCGCTCTCCACCGCGCGGTTGACCGCCTCGCGCACTTGCAAAATCCGCTCGAACCGCTCCAGCAGCCCCTTGTCGAGCCACTCGTCGCGCAGGGTGGGGAAGTCGGCAAGGTGGACGCTGATGGGCTTATCAGGCACGGGCAGGCGTTGCCACACCTCTTCAGCGGTGTGGGGGATTATCGGCGCGAGCAAGCGCGTGAGCGTGTGCGCCAGCTCGTACACTACCGTCTGCGCCCCGCGCCGCGCCGCCGAATCGCGCGCCTCCGCATAAAGACGGTCCTTAATCACATCCAAATAAAACGCGCTCAGCTCCACATTGCAGAACCGTCGCGTCTCGTGGTAGAACTTGTGATATTCGAACGCCTCGTAAGCGTTCAGCGCGTAGCGCAGGTACTCTTGCAGCGTCGCCAGCATCCAGCGGTCGAGGTCGTTGAGTTGCGCGTGGGGCACAGCGTCGGTCGCAGGGTTGAAATCGGCGAGGTTGCCCACCATAAAGCGCAGGGTGTTGCGGATTTGTCGGTAGGCGTCGGCGACATATTTCAGGATTTCTTCTGAGAGGCGCACATCTTCGAAGTACTCGCATGAGGCGACCCACAGGCGTAGCACATCCGCGCCGTACTTGTGGATGACCTCTTGGGGGCTGACCACATTGCCGAGGCTCTTGCTCATTTTGCGCCCCTCGCCGTCTAACACGAAGCCGTGCGTGATGACCGCGCGGTAGGGCGCGGCGTCGCGCGTGCCGATTGCAATCATCAGGCTGGAGTTGAACCAGCCTCGGTGCTGGTCGGAGCCTTCCAGGTAGAGGTCGGCGGGCCAGCGCAGCTCGGGGCGCGTCTCCAGCACCAGCCGATGCGTGCTGCCCGAATCGAACCACACATCCAGCACATCGGTCTCTTTGCGGAAGCGCGTGGAGGCGCACTTGGGGCAGGCGAAGCCGTTGGGCAGGAAGTAGTCGGCAGGCTGCTCGAACCACACATCGGAGCCCTCGCGCTCGATGGCTTGCGCCACGCGCTCGACGGTTTCGGGCGTGAGGATAGCCTCGCCGCACGCCTCGCAGTAGAACGCGGGGATACCCACGCCCCACGCGCGCTGGCGACTGAGACACCAGTCGGGTCGGTTCTGCACGGCGGCGGCGATTCGCGTCTCGCCTTCGGGGGGTATCCAGCGCACGCCGCGAATGGCTGCCAACGCCCGCGCACGATGCCCCGCATGGTCGATGCTCATAAACCACTGCTCGGTAGCGCGAAAAAGGAGCGGTGTGTCGCACCGCCAGCAGTGGGGGTAGTTGTGGCGGTAGGGTTCGTGGTGGAGCAGTGCGCCGACCGCGCGCAGCTGGGCAATCACGGCGCGGTTGCCCTCGGGCGCAATCGGCAGCCCTGCGAACGCCGCGCCCGCCTCCGCCGTGAACACCCCCCGCGCGTCCACAGGGCACAGCACCGGCAGCCCGTACCGTTTGCCTGTCGCGAAGTCCTCCGCGCCGTGCCCCGGCGCTGTATGCACCACGCCCGTGCCATCCTCCGCCGTCACATAGTCCGCCAGCACCACAGGCGACTCGCGGTCAAACAGCGGATGCTTCGCCACCGCGCCTTCCAGCGCTGCGCCTACCACCGTGCCCAGCACCTTGTAGTCGCGCACGCCGAACGCCTCCATCGTGGGCGCAACCAGCCGATGCGCCAGCAGATAAACCGCGCCGTCCACCTGCACATAGGCGTACTCCAGCTCGGGATGCACCGCCAGCGCGAGGTTCGCGGGAATCGTCCACGGCGTGGTCGTCCAAATGAGAATCTGGAGGTTCTCGGCGGCGGGCGCGTCGGCGGGGGGCTTAATCACGGGGAACGCCACATAGATCGAGTCGGAGACCTTCTCTTCGTACTCCACTTCGGCGTCGGCGAGCGCGGTTTGACAGGTGGGGCACCAGAGCGTGGGGCGCAGCCCGCGATAGATGTAGCCGCGTTGCGCCAACTCGCCGAAGATGCGCACCAGCCCCGCCTCGAATGCATAGTCCATCGTGAGGTACGGCTTGTCCCATTCGCCCACCAAGCCGAGCCGTTCAAACTGCTCGCGTTGCACCTTCACATAGTGTTGTGCGTACTCGCGGCAGGCGCGGCGCAGGGCGATTTTGTCGGGCGTTTCCCCGCGCTCCATGAACTGCTTGGCGACCGCGTTCTCGATGGGCAAGCCGTGATTGTCCCAGCCGGGCACATAGGGCGTGCGGTAGCCCCGCATGCAGTAGGAGCGCGCCACGATATCTTTGAGCGTTTTGTTCAGCGCGTGCCCGATATGGATATCGCCGTTGGAGTAGGGCGGTCCGTCGTGCAGGATGTAGACGCCGTTGGGGGCGGGCTTTTCGAGCATGCGCCGATAGAGGTCGATTTCGCGCCAGAAGGCTTGCCAGCGCGGCTCCTGCTCGGGCAGGTTCGCCCGCATCGGGATGGTCTGCTCATCCTTCGGCAGCTGAAGCGTCTCTCGGTAGTTGTGCGACATAGATGAGAGGATTATACCTGAGCGTATGCGACGCTCTCCCGCGCGGCGGCGCCGCTCAAACGCTTTGGTGGGGACGCTCGGAGGGGCTATACCGCGCAAAAACCTTGACTAACCGTTCGTTCGACGACACTCGAAACGACGAGATACTACCCGTTGGGCTTTGCACGGCTGCACACACACCACATCCTGTATGCCAAAAACCCAAAATGCGTCGATCGCCGACTTTTTGCCACTTGAGTTCAAATCCGCCGCCGATCGACGACACCCCTTGACTTCACC
>CALGZO010000318.1 GCA_937934465.1 uncultured Fimbriimonadales bacterium
ACGCTGGTTCGATGAGGAGCTGCTCGCCACGAAAGAGAACGATTTCTTCAATAAGCGGAGCATTACCTACTCTAAGAAGATGAAGAGCTTCAGCGAAGAGGAGCTCTTCTAAGTAGCACGGACACTCCTGTCCGTGCGTGGAATGCTTGGACTAAAGTCCAAGCCACTGTTGTAGCGCGGACATTCCTGTCCGTGCGTGGGATGCTTGGACAAGAATGTCCAAGCCACGCAGTTGTAGCACGGACATTCCTGTCCGTGCGTGGGATGCTTGGACTACAGTCCAAGCCACTGTTGTAGCACGGACACTCCTGTCCGTGCGTGGGATGCTTGGACAAGAATGTCCAAGCCACGATTTGCAGGAGGGTTCAGCATGCACTCATCTACGGAGAGACCTTTATTCTACTGGCTCAACGACGAGAGCCGTCGCTTCCTATCGCGCGACTATCTGCTGCCGAGCGTCACCCCCGAGCAGCGCATTCGCCAAATCGCCGACTACGCGGAGAGCCTGCTGGGCGTCGAGGGCTTCGCTGACAAATTCTTTCACTACATGGCGCGCGGCTGGTACTCGCTTGCGACGCCTGTGTGGACGAATTTCGGGCTGCATCGCGGGCTACCCATCTCCTGCTACGGCAGCTATATCGACGACGATTCCGCTTCCATCCTCTTCACGGCGTCGGAAGTGGGGATGATGACTAAGTTGGGCGGGGGCACTTCCGCCTATTTCGGCAAGCTGCGTCCGCGCGGCGCGCCTATCCGCGATAACGGCGCCAGCAACGGCAGCTTCTCCTTCGCCAAACTCTTCGACCGCATGATCGAGGTCTTCAGTCAGGGCAGCACGCGCCGCGGGCAGTGCGCCGCCTACATCGATATTGAGCATCCCGACATCGAAGAGTGGCTCTGGATTCAGCGCGAGGGATGCGATATCCAACTGCTCTACTGGGGCGTATGCGTGGGCAACGACTGGCTGGAAGCCATGAAGAACGGCGACGCCGAGAAACGCCGACTCTGGGCAAAGGTACTCCAAGCCCGCTCCGAAGTCGGCATCCCCTACATCTTCTTCAAAGACAACGCCAACACGCACACGGTGGATGTCTACAAAGACCTGCAAAAAACCATCTATGCCTCTAACTTGTGTACCGAGATTATGCTGCCCGCAAGCGCGGACGAGAGCTTCGTCTGCTGCCTCTCGTCGCTGAACCTGCTCCATTACGACGAGTGGAAAGACACCGACGCGGTTGAGACGATGGTGTTCTTCTTAGACGCAGTGATGGAGGACTTTATCCGCCGCGTGAAAGATATTCCGTTTATGCATCGGGCGTACAACTTCGCCGCGCGTCATCGCGCGTTGGGGCTGGGCGTGCTGGGCTGGCATTCGCTGCTGCAGTCGAAGCGCATCCCGATAGAGAGTATGGACGCCTATCGCCTCAACACCGAGGTCTTCCAGCGCATTCGCGAGCGCGCTTATGACGCCTCGATGGATCTGGCGCGGCGCTTCGGCGAGCCAGAGTATCTCAAGGGCTACGGCAGACGCAACGCCACGCTCTTGGCAATCGCGCCCACCAAGTCGTCCTCGTTCATTCTGGGGCAGGTCTCGCCCTCCATCGAGCCGTTCATGAGCAACTACCATGTGAAAGACCTTGCGAAGGTGAAGACCACTTTCAAGAACCCCTATCTGCAGCAGGCGTTGCGCGCGCGTGGCAAGGACACCGACGAGGTGTGGCAGAGCATCGCGGCGCACGACGGCTCGGTGCAACACTTGGACTTCCTGAGCGAGGAGGAGCGCGCCGTGTTCAAGACCTTCAGCGAAATCTCGCAGATGACTCTGGTGCAGCAGGCGGCGCAGCGTCAGCAGTTTATCGATCAGGGACAGTCGCTGAACCTGATGATACACCCCGAAACGCCCGTGCGCGACATTAACCTACTGATGATGCGCGCGGCGGAGCTGGGCGTGAAGTCGCTTTACTATCAGTATAGCGTGAACGCCGCGCAGGAGTTCAATCGCGAGCTGCTGCTGAGTTGCGCGGTGTGCGAGGCTTAGCCCCTCTCCATCCCCGCAAGCCCCCTCCACGCCCAGTGGAGGGGGCGGCTAAAAGCTCGCCTTCATCGCTTGGATACGCGCCGCGATGGTTTGCGCGGCGGTATCTATCGGCAGCCGCTCGGCGTTCTTATCCGTGCGCAGGCGCAGCTCCACCTGCCCCTCCTTCACTGCGCGCCCCACGACCACCTGCAACGGGATACCAATCAGGTCGGCGTCTTTGAACTTCACGCCACTGCGCTCGTCGCGGTCGTCGTAGAGCGTCTCGACGCCCAGCGCGTTGAGCTGTTCGTAGAGGCGTTCGGCGGCGGCGTGCTGCTCGGCGTCCTCAGGGTTCACCAGAATCAGCACGACCTCGAAGGGCGCGACCGTGATGGGGAAGCGGATGCCGTCCTCGTCGTGGTGGGCTTCCACAATCGCCGCGAGGCAACGGCTCACGCCCAGTCCGTAGCACCCCATGATAATCGGCTTCTGGTTGCCCTCGGCGTCGGTGAACAGCGCGCCCATCGCTTGGCTATATTTCACGCCGAGCTGGAAGATATGTCCGACTTCGATGCCGCGCACCTCGCGCAGCACCCCCTCAGGGTGGCGCGGCGACGGGTCGCCTGCCTGTGCCACGCGCAAATCTGCCCAAATCGGTTCGCGAAAGTCGCGCCCCCAGCACACATGCACCAAGTGCGCGTCGGGCGCATTCGCGCCTGTGATGAAGTCCTGAAGACCCCTCAGCTCATAATCGGCATAGAGGGGCACTTCCGCGGGCAAGCCGACGGGACCCGCGAAGCCGACGGGCGCGTTCGTGAGCTGCTGAATCGTCGCGGCATCCAGCATCTCCACATGTTCGCCGCCCAAGGCGTGC
>CALGZO010000319.1 GCA_937934465.1 uncultured Fimbriimonadales bacterium
CTTCTTGAACCACTCGTTGCCATCGTCTATGTTCCCAAGCGGATCATTCCCACAATACAGATATACATTCGGATGCCCGCCCGCGACATCAAACGGGTCTCTTTGCAGCCACCTGCCTGTGCGCGGGTCGTACTCCCGTGCGCCGATGTGGTAGAGACCGAGCAGGGGGGTATACTCGTCTGAACGAAAATTACTGCGGCTCTTCTGTCAGCAAAGCAAAATCATACGCAATCCAGTGATAGATACTCGGATATCGACTCACCTTCGGATTTTCCGATTTCTCCACCGATCCTGCCCACCAATCTAACTCATAGACCGTATCGTCTGGCGGACAGACCACTAACTCCACAATCTCATCTTCATCCTCCCAACCAATACGATAGCAGTTCGGATTCCAAGAGCTGGACTCAGGAGACCCAGGAAACAGCTTGCTTCCTCCCGTCGTGTGAATCGCTTCATACTCCGCTGCCAACAGGCGTACAGTGTCAGGCAATACTTGTACCAATCCAGTAGGCACTTCTTTCGCAGGTTCTGCCTCAAGCATCCATTCCTTGGATGCGAGTGCATATTTCGCTCGGGCGCGAGCTTCCTCAAGGGATAGTTGGCATATCTGTTCCCTGAGGTGTTCAAGGCGTCGGCGTTCTTGTTCAATACTGCGCCAATAGCCTCGCAAAGATCTTAGCCATCGTCTCAGCATCAGCCCAACAACGATGGCAGCAGCACCTGCAACAAGCCCGATAGCCCAGATCTCCATCTTAGTTAGGACATTCACTGGTTATGTCTCTCCTCAGATTGTTCAAGGTGCGCAGCGTGATTGTGTATCGATTAGTATTCCAGCGTAGTAGTTTCTCCTGCTGCTTCATGCGTCTATGACGTCGCAGGTGAGTTGCATGATCCAAAACTTCAAGATTCCAGCGTCCTGAGTGGATGGAAGGAGGCAGCCCACCCAGCGGGAAGAGAGTCCCTTCCCCACCAGGGTGTCCAAGTAGAGGATTGGAGTGATGTACCTCTTTGCCAGGTAACCGAAATTTGCGGATGAAGCGCATCGACTCGCGCCGTATTTCTTTATATCCTTTTTTATACGCCAAATGTGTAAGTGCCTTGGCGCCACCGGTTAAAGCAATTTCGGCTCCTACCTCAGTATATTCCCCTACACGGTATGCGAGGCTCGCTTTGTCGACGACATCGTTTACGCCCAACCATTCGCGTATCTGGTCAGTTATTCCGAAGGTGAGTGAATCGCCCACACCAGCAAAGAAATTGGCGGTATTATCTAACCAGTCCAGCCCAGTAGGGTCGGCACGATTGACCGGGTCATTCCCTGCGTACCGATACAAGTTCGGGTCGCCTGAAGCGGCGTCTATCGGGTCTCTTTGCAGCCACCTGCCCGTGCGCGGGTCGTATTCGCGAGCGCCCACATGATACAAACCCGTCGCAAAGTTATACTCGTACCCATACGAACCGTTCCAAGTGAACGGCTGGTTCGTACTACCCGTGCGACCTATCAGATTGCCCCAACTGTCATACGCATAAGTGTCCGTAATCCGCCAACTGCCATCCACACGACCCACCAACACACGCACAGGACCTAATCTGTTCAATATATAGAAGAACTATACACTCGCTAACTGCTGATACGCTCCAACAAGGTTAGGCAGTCGGTTGGCTTCGGTTGCTCACCATTCCAGCGATTTGAGTCGAATTCTTTTCCTTGCGGCTGTCAAGTCTACTCCAACTCCTTCTAACCACTGTTCTACTATTTTATCCACCACGCGGCGTATGTATAGGTAAGTACGGTCATCATCTCCAATCATTTTGATCATCACCTGTAATGAACCAGTTTCGTACTTCACAAATTCTTGGATGGTATCTTCTATCGCCGACTCTGATAACGGAGCTTCCAAAGAAGAAGAAAATCCACAAAAAAGAAAAGTGCGACCATATCCCTCCATTTCAAAATCTTTTGTATGGTCTCGCAATTCTTGCAATAAAATATGTTTTGTGGTTTCAGTCAAAGGGATAAAAGCACTTGAAGGGGACTCCTCATACAAAGGCCAGCTTGCCCAATACCAAATAAGCCCCGAGTTCAACAGCCAATCCGGCAGTTGCGTCCAGGAAATCCTATGACCTATAAGATACAGGGCGTACTTGACCGGTCCATGGGGGGGTACATATGCTACAATTTCTTCCTTATGCTTTCTTTCCCAAGCCTCCCATCGTGCTTTTTGCCTCTCTCGATAGAGACGCTTGAATCTACCCCACATAGACTTGAGTATACCCCAGAGCGAGGTAAGATTCATATTACCCCTCCCTAAAGCCTACTGCCGACCCACTGCACCAAAGCACTTCCATCCAGTTCCTGCCAAGCCTTGTTTGTCCGTACCGATCGGGGCGATTTTGATAGCGCAGGGCATATCCTAACCCTCCCCCAGAACCCAGTAGTCCACCTCCAAGCAGACTAAGTAGGTCTATCTCAGAGCAATCGGGGATTGCGATCATCAAACCTGAAGGGTCAGCGTAGTTGAGCGGATTATTCGGACAATACCGATAAAGGTTCGGGTCGCCAGAGGCGGCGTCGATCGGGTCTCTTTGCAGCCACCTGCCTGTGCGCGGGTCGTACTCCCGCGCCCCCACATGATACAAACCCGTCGCAGGGATGTCCCCAAAACTACATTTACCTCTTTAGCCTGTAAAGAAAAACTATAAATCTGTGACATACCCATATGCTCCCCACAAACACCCAATACACCATCGCAAAGAAGGGAACCGCTTTCACATCTGCAGATGGATATATATTTACTGCATAAAAAACAATAGCAAAACTCGCACCATGCACCAAGCTCAGCACTGCTGATATAATAATACCAGTATAATGGTTATCTAAAATAAAAATATACATCACAACAGCATTAATCCCCATGAGCAACCACGGCAGCAAAGTGCGCTCCTGAGCGACCAACACCCCTATCATCGTTCCTTCAGGCGCTAAGTCACTCGGAACGCACATAATGCCTGCAATAATCTGCAAAAGCAGCGCGCAAAGCAGAGCAGACGCACGAACTAATCGCGACCTGAATGCCGATAGCCTCTCCATGGTCGTGCCCCTCGCGGCCCCTTTGACGGGTCCGATGGAACAGGTTTGCTACGGTTGGAATATTTTACCACCACCTTCACCTTCTTACAACCCCTTTCCTTCAGCATTGCCAGAATGCTTTCGTTGACAGGACCTTCATCAATACACCCTTGAGAACCTATCATGGTACCCTTGAATATAACCACGAAAAACCGCGAGCTATACAATACATTATGAAAAATAAAACTAATATATTAACAACATTCGCAGAGGCAATGAAGGTACTGGTAAATACCAACTCTCCAGCATCCATCCGAGGACCTTCGCGCTCCCCCAGAACCTCCACAACAATCCTGCTTATAAAAGCCAGAAACCAAGAAACGACACACACCTGCACCGCAGTGAGGCGCCAATCTACACACCTATACCGCACCCAAAGCAAAAGTATCGCTAAACCACCAAGCAGCGAAAAGTATGCCACACTGTAGTCCCTCAGTGGAGGCAACCAACGCCACGGAGGGGGGAGGGAAGGGCGCACTATCAGAAAAATGGTTACGTCCACAACCGTTCCCCAAATAAAGCCAGTCAAGGCAGCGACCAAAATCACAGCCCACTTCATAATACAAGCCCCGCTCAGTGAGACACGACCAGTTTTCATATCAACAGCCTCCACATTAAGGATAGTACCTCACCGAAGGGGGCGGCACACCTCACCCCCTCCCTCACAATCGGGTCAATGAAGTGTCGTACCCCAACGCCAACGGTTCTGTAGCATCGCGAACCTCCACGAGACCTGCCTAAATAACGCATTATTGCGGGGTTGTCAAGGGGTGAAGAGGGAAATTGGGCAAATTTGCCCTTGAATCAGAGACATCTCACCCCCGCGACACTGCCCAGATAAGCGTCACGCCCCTCAGCGCAGGCGAGGTATAATCTTTGACGAAGCGATGAAGGAACCCAAGCTCATCATACCCGACGATTTCCGCGTCTATTTTGAGCGCGACGATGGGGTCGTGAAGTATCCCGACTCGTTGCTGCGCAAGACAGCGAAGCCCGTGCAGCGCATCACGCCCGACCTGCAGGAGCTGATTGACCATATGATTCGCGTGATGGAGGGTGCGAACGGGGTGGGCTTAGCCGCGCCGCAGGTGGGGGTGCTGCTGCGCGTGATTGTGATTGCCCCGCCCGACCACGCGCCGCGCGTGGTTCTCAATCCGCAGGTGCTGGAACGCGCAGGCGAGCAGGTCGGGCTGGAAGGCTGTCTGAGCATCCCGCAGCTGTTTGGGGATGTGAAACGCGCGAAGCAGATTACCCTGCGCGGCGTGAACCGCCACGGCAAGCCCATTCGCCTGCACTTGGAAGGCGACGCCGCGCGGATTGCGCTCCACGAGGTCGATCATCTGGAAGGCGTGCTGTTTATCGACCGCGCTATCCCTGAGACGCTGCGTTGGGAGCATCCCCGCCGCGAGAACGAGGAGGAGTTGGTCTGAGCCGTCCACGCATCCTCTTTTTCGGTTCGGGCGCGTTCGCCGTGCCTGCGCTGGAGCGGCTGCACAGCGAGGGGTATCCCCTGCTGGCGGTGGTGAGCCAGCCGCCCAAGCCTGCAGGGCGTGGCATGCGCCTGCACAGAACCCCCGTCCACGAGCGGGCAGAGTCGCTGGGGCTGACCGTGCTGACGCCTGCCCGCGCTCGCGACCCAGAGTTCATCGAGCAGGCGCGCGCCCTCGCGCCCGATTTGCTCGTGCTGGCGTCCTACGGCAAGATTCTGCCCCCAAGCCTGCTGGCGATTGCCCCGCTGGGTAACTGGAACCTGCACGCCTCGCTGCTGCCCAAGCATCGCGGCGCGTCGCCCATCCAGTACGCGATTTTGAACGGCGAGACCGAGACGGGCGTCACGCTGATGGAGATGGTCGCCGAGATGGACGCGGGCGACATCTACCTGCAGGCGCGGGAACCCATCCTGCCCGACGATGATTACGGAAGGTTGGAATCGCGCCTTGCGGAACGCGCCGCCGAGCTGTTGATGGAGGGGCTACAACGCCTGCAGGCGGGAACGCTCACGCGCACGCCCCAAGACCACGCCGCGGCGACCTACGCGCCGCTGATTACCAAAGAAGACGCTCACATCCGCTGGGCAGAGCCTGCCGCGCGGTGTCGCAACCGAGTTCGCGCGTTCTCGCCCAAGCCGGGCGCGTATACCCTCTGGCGCGGCAAAGTGTTGAAGATTTGGAAGGCGGAGGCTGTGCCCGACGCCAGCGACGACGCGGGCACAATCCTCTCTGTAGACCCTGACAACTTTCTCGTAGCGTGTGGGCAGGGCGCGCTGCGCCTGCTGGAGGTTCAGCCCGAAAGTCGCCCGCGCATGGCAATCCGCGCCTTCGTGAACGGCTACCGCCCCCAAGTGGGGGAACGGATGGAGTGAGCGATGTGTGGACGCTTTGCACTGTATGCCGACGGCGAGCAGCTGGCGTGGCGGTTCGGGACGCCCGTGCCGTTCCCTGTCGCGCCGCGCTACAACATCGCCCCCAGCCAGCCCGTGCTTGCCCTGCGCTCCCACCGCGACGCTAATACGCGCGAGTGGACGCACTTCGCGTGGGGGTTAGTGCCCCACTGGGCGCGCGACCCCAGCATCGGCAACCGCATGATTAACGCACGCGCTGAAACCCTGCGCGAGAAGCCCGCCTTTCGCAACGCCTACCGCTATCGGCGGTGCATCGTCCCCGTGAGCGGCTTCTACGAGTGGAAGCAGGTCGGACGCGCGAAACAGCCGTACTTCGTGCGCCCAGCCGACGACCTGCCGATAGGGCTTGCTGGCTTGTGGGATGTGTGGCACAGCCCTGACGGCGGCGCGCTGGAGACCTGCACGATTATCACCACCGACGCGAACGCCGTCATCCAGCCCCTGCACAATCGGATGGCGGTGGTGTTGCCGCCTGAGGCATATGAGCAGTGGCTGAACCCCGACACGCCGCTGGACGCGCTGGACGCCCTGCTCAAACCTGCGCCCGACTCGCTGCTTATCGCCTATCCTGTCAGCCCGCGCGTGAACAGCCCTGCGAACGACGACCCCAGTTTAGTCGCGCCCCTTGCGTCGGACGATGAGGATGCGCTAAGACTGTTCTAACCTCGTCTGCCCCACAATCAGTCCCAAGCAGTAGCCTGCGCCGAAGCCGTTATCGATGTTCACGACGCACACGCCGGGCGCGCAGGCGTTGAGCATCGTCAAGAGGGGCGCTAACCCGCCGAAGTGCGCCCCGTAGCCGACGCTGGTCGGCACGGCAATCACGGGGCAACGCACCAGCCCGCCCACCACGCTGGGCAGTGCGCCTTCCATCCCCGCGACGACGGCAATCGCCTGCGCGCCGTGCAGCAGGGGCAGGTGTTCCAGCAGGCGATGTAGCCCTGCCACCCCCACATCGTAGAGCGTATGCACGCGCACGCCCATCATCTGCGCAGTGAGCGCCGCCTCCTCTGCGACGGGGATGTCCGCCGTGCCCGCCGCCACGACGACGCCGTAGGGCTGTTCGGGGGCTACAGGCGCGTCGCCGACCGTAATCGCGCGCGCGTGCGCGTGGTAGATTGCCTCTGGCAACACCGCCTGCACCGCCTTGTAGTGCGCCTCGCTCGCTCGCGTCGCCAAGACGCGCCCCCGCTGCGCCAAACGCGAGAGGATAGCAGCGACCTGCTCTGGCGTCTTGCCCTGACAGAACACCACCTCTGGAAACCCCTTGCGCAGCGCGCGGTGGTGGTCAAGGCGCGCGAACTCCAAGTTCTGATAGGGCAAGTCGCGCAGAGCGGTCAGCGCGTCGTCCACGCTGAGCGCGCCCTGCGCGACCGATTCCAACAGCGTCCGCAGGCGTTCAATCTCCACGCGCTATCGCCTCCGCGCGCGCCTTGACACCCTCCAGAATGCCCTTCAGGTTCTGCGTCACGAGGTGATGCACCACTTTCTGCACAATCGCGCCGAGCAGCGGCACGCGCAGCTCATAGTCCAGCACGCTTCGGAAGAGCGTTCCCTCAGGATGAGGCAGAAACTCCCACAGCCCCTCCATCTGGTCGTAGTCGCCCTTCGCTTGGCGGAATCGGCAGGTGTGGTTCGCGTCGTCCCAGAGGTCTTCCTCAGTCCACTTCACTTGGAGTTTGAGTTGCGAGGCGTAGGCGACCCACTCAGTGAGCGTGCGTGCGCCGTTGTCGCTCGTTTCGAGGATGCGCACCGACTTCACATCGGGCATGAATTGCGGGAACGCCTCCACATCGCGGGCGACGGCGTAGACAGTCTCCAGCGGGGCGTGGATGACCACCTCCAACTCCACTCGCGCCACGATTAGCCCTCCGCGCGTTGCTTGAAGCCGTTCAGCCAGTCCTGAATAATCGTGTTCACAGCGTTCTGCGCCATCCCTGCGAACATCGGGGGCACATTCGCCTCGTAGTCCAGCGTCGCGGCGAGTTGGCTACCTGCCTCACGGGGCGTCACGCGCCACTCGCCGCGCAACTTCACTATCGACTCGCCCTCCGGTTGCATACTGACCGTGTGGTTGGCGGCGTCGACGGTATGGCGCGACTTCCACCGCACAGGCATGCCCACGCCAGGCGCAATCACTTCCCAGTCCAGCAGCGCGCCGCTCTCGGTGCGCTCCAGCACCTGCACCGCCTTCGTGTGGGGCAGAAACTCGGCAAACGATTCCGCCTGCTGCAACAGCGCAAATACCTTCTCGGCAGGCGCATTAATATCGATGGATTTCTCGATTCTCGGCATCGCTCAGTCCTCCTGATAGGCAAAGTATACCGAAT
>CALGZO010000320.1 GCA_937934465.1 uncultured Fimbriimonadales bacterium
ATGCAGAAGAACGAGACCGCAGTGCGGATTATCCACAAGCCGACGGGGCTGGTGGTGGCGTGTCAAGATGAGCGTTCGCAGCTGCAGAACCGCGAGCGGGCGATGCGCATCCTGCGCACGCGCCTGTACGAGCTGGAGCAGGAACGCCTGCGCGCCGAACGCGACCAGCAACGCCGCGCCCAGATTGGTACAGGCGACCGCAGCGAGAAAATCCGCACCTACAACTTCCCCGACCAGCGCGTCACCGACCACCGCATCGGGCTGACCCTGCACAACATTCAGGGCATCCTCGACGGCGACCTGCAGCCGCTGCTCGACGCGCTCCTTGCCGAAGAGCAATCGCGTCAGCTACAGCTGATGGATATCGGCGGGTAGCAGCGTTTTATGCGCTTAGCGCTTTAGGTCTTTCGCCACGCTGAGCATCTCGTCGGCGGTCTGAATCGCGCGCGAGTTGACCTCGTAGGCGCGTTGCGCCATAATCAGGCGCACCATCTCATCGACAATCTGCACATTGGAGGCTTCCAGCGTGCCGCCTGCGAGGCTGCCGATGCCGTTGAGTCCAGGCGCGCCCTCAATCGCTTCGCCTGCGGCAGGGGTCAGCCGATAGAGGTTCATGCCGATGCGTTGTAAGCCTGCAGGGTTCACGAACCGCGCGAGGGTAATCTGCCCAATCTCTTCCACGCCGTCCTGACCGCCGCGCCGCACGCTAATCACGCCGTCGCGCCCCACCATAATCTGCTCGGCGTCAGGCGGAATGATAATCTCTGGCTCCAGCGGATAGCCGTTGGAGGTCACCAGCCTGCCCTGCGCGTCGAGTTTGAAGCTACCGTCGCGCGTGTAGGCGACCGCGCCGTCGGGCAGCAGCACCTTGAAGAAGCCCTCGCCCTCAATCGCCAAGTCGAGCGGGTTGCCCGTGACCTGCAGCGCGCCTGTGGTGAACAGCCCATAGGTGGCGGCAGGGCGCGCGCCCAAACCCACTTGCAGTCCGCTGGGCAGCTGCACGCCGCCCGCCGCCGTCGCGCCCGCCGGACGCAAAGTCTGATACAGCAAGTCCTCGAAATCGGCGCGTACCGTCTTATAGCCGTTCGTGTTCACATTCGCCAAGTTGTTCGAAATCACATCGATGTTGAACTGCTGCGATTCCATGCCAGTGGCTGCGGTGTGGAGTGCGCGTATCATAGGTTCACCTCTAAATCTTTGGGAGTTCGTTGATGGCTTTGCCGAGCGTCTCGTCGTGGGCTTGCACGGCGCGCTGGTGGGTCTCGTAGACGCGGATGAGCTCGATCATCTGCACCATCTCGCGCACCATGTTCACATTCGATTGCTCCAGTGCGCCTGCGACTACGCGCGGGTTGGGCAGCGGTTGCGTCGCGCCGACGAAGTAGCCGTCGGGGTCTTTGAGCAGGTTGCCCTGCGCGATGAGCAGGCGTCCGACGGGCGCGCCGTTCGCCAGCACTGTGCCGTCCTCGCCGATGCGTATCTCGGCGTCGCGCGGCGCTTGGATGGGCTGATTGGCTGCGCTTAGCACAGGGTAGCCCTCGCGCGATACCAGCACGCCCTGCGGATTCAACTGGAACGCCCCGTTGCGCGTGTAGCGGACGCCTTGAGGGGTCTGCAGGGCGAAGAAGCCTGCGCCGTCGATGGCGATATCGAGCGGGTTGTCGGTGGCGATTAGCGCGCCGGCGCGTAGGTCCGTGTAGAGTTCGCGCACCACTACCCCTGCCGACAGGGGTCCAATCGGCGTGGCTCGGTTGCCCTCCAGCCGATAGAGTTGCCGCTCGTAGATGGTCTCGAACGCGGGGCGGTCGGCTTTGAAGCCCGTCGTGTTCAAGTTCGCCAAGTTGTTGGCAATCGCGTCCTGCGCTCTCTGTCGGGCAACCATTCCCTCGGCTGCCACATACAGTCCGCGTAGCATCACGGGGATTATCGGCGGATGCGCCGCGCCTCTTTACTGGGACGCTACCCCATTCGGATTCCCCAGTCGTAGGGGATTTCGGGGGTATCGTAGGGCAAGCGCAGCTCATCGGGCTGCGCACGGTTGTACGGCTCAGTGGGGAAGTTAATCAGCAGCGACGGTTCCACGCCGATGGTCTTATACCCGTGCGCGACCTGCGCGGGGATGACCAGCAGCACGCGATGATGCTCGCCCAGAAAGAACTCGTTAATCATTCCGAAGGTTGGCGAGTCGGGGCGTCGGTCATACAGCGCAGCCTTCACCATCCCTTTGACCACCACCCAGAAGTCGGTCTGCCGCTCGTGCCAGTGCCACGCGCGGATGACGCCCGGATAGTTCAACGACACATACGCTTGCCCAAACTTTTGGAAGAGGGGGTCGTCGCAACGCAGCAGCTCCATCAGGTAGCCGCGCTCGTCGGCATGGGCAATCAGCGGCTTGAGCTGTACGCCGTCGATGAGTGGCTTCTCCATCGTTAGGTGATTGTACCCGAATCGGGAGTGGGCGTGAGGGAAGCCCCCCTTGCCATCGGCGGCAGGGGGGCGGCGATAGCATTCGTCAGCGAAGCGTCAGTCGATGCTCCACTGGTTGTCGTCGATAGCGCGATAAGTTTGCGCGAATCGCACATGTTTGGCGTGCCCGTCAGCGTAGAGCGCGGCGGTTCCGCCTTGGTAGCGCGTCTGCGCAATCTGGGTGTCCCAGTCGCCGCAGCCCCCTGGCGCGTTGGGGAACAGGCTACATGGCGGCTGCGCACGCCCCTTAGACCAGTGATACGGATGGTTCACATTCGTGGTCTCCTCCCACGGGTCTAAGCACATATCAAAGAACTCCGACACCCAGAACGGGTCGTTCGGGTTATTGATGGGCAGCGGGTTGGGCGGTGTGATGCCCGTGATTTGCACCCAAGGGTCGCCGCGCAGAATGGAGTAGACCGTGCTGGCAGGGCGTGCGACAGAAGCCAGCTTGCGCGGCATCGCAGTGAAGAAGCCGTTGCTGGTGAACGACCCCCACATGGCGGGCACACTGCGGTCGGGGTCGGACGGGTCCCACCAGATGTTCTGCTTGTTGCGCAGTCCCCGATCCATTTTGATATACGGCTCCAGCGACGCCTGATAGTTATGCACCGCCCAGTAGTTCACGGTGCTGGGCAGCCCGCCGATAATCGCCATCGTGAAGGGATAGCCCTCGTCGTAGTCCTGCAGATACATGTTCACGGCGATGCCAATCTGGCGCAAGTTGCTCAGGCACTGCGCTTGACGCGCTTTGGAACGCGCCTGTGCGAACACAGGAAACAGTATCGCCGCCAATATCGCGATAATCGCAATCACGACCAGTAGCTCAATCAGTGTGAAGCCGTTGCGTTTCATCATAGCCTCCTGATAAGTGGTTGGTGCGCCGCCAAGCATGGCGGACGAGTCGCAAGTAGGGCTTGCCTGCTTGCGCTGTAGGTGGCGTCTGGCGCATCGTGCGCCGACAGCCGCCGCCTTCACAGCGCAGCGACAGGCGGAGCGCGAATGCTCCGATGAAACGCAGGATGTGTGTCAGGAGCTCCACACGCATAGTGGGGCAGTGGCGCTACTGCCGTAAGTACCAGCAGTAGCACAGGGGACAGTACCGCTTCGGGCTGTTGCACCTGCCCGTGCGTCGCGTGGAATAAGCACACGGGACACTCGCGATGCGCCGCGTGGGTGTCCGCCTCAATCAGCGGGTGCAGCAACTCGGCTGATAGGATGGTAATCAGCCACGCCGCTGCTACCCATACTGCCAAGCGTCGCAGTGTGCGCGCGTGCATACTAAGAGTATACCTCAAAGCGTCCATAAACGCGCCTGCGCCACGGGCGCGTAGGTGCGCCGATGGGCAGGGCACGCGCCGAACCGCGCCAGCCGCTCCAGATGCAGCGGCGTCGGGTAGCCCTTGTGCTGCGCGAACCGATAGTGCGGGTAGAGGCGGTCTAACTCGCCCATGATGCGGTCGCGCGCGACTTTGGCGAGAATGGACGCTGCAGCAATCGCCGCTTCCGTCGCGTCGCCGCGCACAATCGCCTGCTGGGGCAGGTTCAGCGACGGGATGCAATACTTACCGTCCACCAACACGCGCTGGGGCGTGATAGGTAGGCTCAGCACAGCGCGTCGCATCGCCAGCAAGCTTGCCTGCAGGATGTTCAGGCGTTCAATCTCGCGGGGGCTGGCGACGCCAATCGCCCAAGCGACAGCTTCGCGCCGAATCGCGATGTAGAGCCGTTCACGCTGCGCATGGCTGAGCTGTTTGCTGTCCGCTAAGCCTGTAATCGTGTGGCAAGATGGCAGCGCCACGCACGCCGCGACCACTGGCCCAGCAATCGGACCGCGCCCTGCCTCGTCCACGCCTGCGACCCACATCGTTGATATTGTGGCACGCGCGCCCCTCGCTACGCAAGTGGGCTATGAAGGGGGATGAGGTATCCTGCGAACGCGCCGATAGTAGCCGTATGCGCCCAGCACTGCCGCCAGCAACACGCCGCCTGTCAGTGCTATCTCCCGAAGCGAATCGGACAGCAACGGGACGATGAGCGGAAACAGCGGGATACCCAATCCACTCAGTGGGATTCCAATCACTGCCCAGCCCAGCCCGTTCACACCTGCACTCAGGGTTGCCATGAGCATGCCTGCGCCCATGCCCAGCGCCAGACAGGCTATCAGGGCGCGGAACAGTATCGGCGCGAAGCCGACATCGCGCTTCACAAGCACGCCTGCTAAAAGTGCTGCAGGAATCGCCGCACCGAACCCCGCCCCACCGCCAAACCAGAACACCCACCAATACTGTCCGTCGCGTATTGCCTCAGGATTGCTATAGACCATCACCCCGTTGAGTATTTGTGGGGTAGCGAGTGCGCCCGTCAGCAGCGTCAGGACAACACT
>CALGZO010000321.1 GCA_937934465.1 uncultured Fimbriimonadales bacterium
CGTTGTCGGTGAAGTCAAGGGGTGTCGTCGATCGGCTGTGGATTTGAACTCAAGTGGCAAAAAGTCGGCGATCGACGCATTTTGGGTTTTTGGCATACAGGATGTGGTGTGTGTGCAGCCGCGCAAAGCCCAACGGGTAGTATCTCGTCGTTTCGAGTGTCGTCGAACGAACGGTTAGTTAAAAATTGGGCGACTGCAGCGTTGCCTGAGCGTCTCAAGGGGGCGTTTGAAATGTTTTTTAGCGGTCGGTGGTGATTTTATGCGTCGCTGGGCAGAGCCTCGCCCCACACATCGTACACATCCGCGTGGGTAATCCGCGCATCGACGAACGCGCCAGGCGGCGTTGTGCAACGCTTCACATATACTAAGCCGTCCACATCGGGCGCGTCGCGATGCGAGCGTCCTATCGCGTACTCGCCGTTCGCGCTGTAGCTCTCGATGAGCACGCGCATCGTCTTGCCCAGCAGTTGCTGGTTGCGTTGCAGCGAGATGGGCTGCTGGAATCGCATCAGGCGGTCGTAGCGTTCGCGTTTGATGCGGAAAGGCGTCTGGTCGGGCATGGCGGCGGCGGGCGTGCCCTGCTCGCGCGAGTAGACGAACGCGCCCACGCGCTCCAACTGCGCCGCCGCCATGAACTCCAGTAGGTTCTGGAACTCCGCCTCGCCCTCGCCGGGGAAGCCGACGATGAAGGTGGTGCGTATCGCGATATCGGGCATCGCCGCGCGCAGTTTCTCGATCATCTTCAAGTACCGCTCGGCGTCGCCGGGGCGGCGCATAGCGCGCAGGATTTTCGCGTCGGCGTGCTGCAACGGCACATCGAGGTAGTGCGCCACTTTGGGCAGCGACGCCATCGCCTCGATGAGCTCGTCGGTGACGCGCGAGGGATAGGCGTAGTGGATGCGTATCCACTCGACGCCCTCGATGGCGTTGAGTTCGCGCAGCAGCGTGGGCAACATGAACTTGCGGTACAGGTCGTAGCCGTACTGTGTGGTGTCTTGTGCAATCAGGTTCAGCTCTTTTGCGCCGTTTTGGGCGAGCCAGTGCGCCTCTGCCAGCACGCGCTCCAGTGGCTTGCTCACATGCTTGCCGCGGAACGAGGGGATGGTACAGAAAGTGCACTGGTGGTCGCACCCTTCGGAGACCTTGAGGTATGCGGTCCATGGGGCGCGGCTGCGCAGGCGTGTGGGCACATCTGCCCAGCGGTGGTGTGGCGGTTGGATATCGCTAATCGGCTGACGCGCGGCGCGTGTGGCGTTCACAATCTCGTCAAACCGCGCCATCTGTCCCACGCCCACCCAAGCGTCCACTTCGGGCAACGCCTGCTGGAGCGACTCGCCGAGCCGTTGCACCATACAGCCCGCGACAATCACGCGCTGGGTCTTGCCCTGTTTTTTGAGTTGGAGCGCCTCGCGGATGGTCTGCATCCCCTCGCGCTGGGCTGATTCCAAGAAGCCACAGGTGTTGATAATAATCACATCGGGCGCGTCGGTGTTGGGGTCGAGCCGATAGCCCGCGCGTTGCAGCACGCCCGCGATTTCTTCGGAGTCGACCTCGTTTTTGGCGCAGCCCAGCGTGATGAGGCGTACCGTGTTGGACATCGCGCGAGAGTATACCTCAGCGCAGGTAGCGGATTAGCCCGCCGCTCATTTTAGTGGGGGTGAAGTGGCGTGTGAGGTAGCGCAGTTCGGGCAGCAGGCGGCGCAGGGTCGTACCGCCCATTCTGAGGCTGGGCGTCGCCAAGAACTCCATCAGCCAGTCGGTGATGCGATGCACGCGCTCGCTGTAGGGATACCACCACAGCTCGGGTTTGCCCGTGTAGACCTCGCTGACATACTGGGGTTGCACGAGTTCGTACAAGCCGAACTCGCCGTGCGTGCGTCCGACGCCGGAGTCTTTGAATCCGCCCCACACGCCGTAGCTGTCGCCGTACGCCACGATGTGCGAGTTGACGCTGACCGAGCCGCACTCCAGTTGGGGGGCGAGGCGTCGCGCTTGGCGCGGGTCGCGCGTCCAAATCGATGCGGTCAGTCCGAACGCGCTCGCGTTGGCTTTGCGCACTGCCTCTTGCGCGCTGCTGACAGGTTGCACCATCACCAGCGGTCCGAAGGTCTCTTCTTGCATGCCGAGCATTTCGTCGTCGGCGTCGGCGATGAGGGTCGGTTCGTGATACAGTTCGCCCAAGTCGGCGCGGACGCGCCCGCCGATAAGCACGCGCCCGCCTTTTGCGCAGGCGTCCTGGATGTGCCGTTGCACGCGCTCGCGCTGGAAGGGGGCGATGAGGGGTCCCATATCAGTCGTGTGGCTCATGGGGTGTCCTATGCGGATTTGGGCGAGTTGCTCGCGCAGGGCGTTCAGGAACGGCTCGTAGAGTGGCTGCTCCACATAGACGCGCTCGACGGACGCGCAGGTCTGCCCGGCGTTCACCATCGCCGCCCACGCGATGCCCTGCGCCGTGTGCTGCAGGTCGGCGTCCGAGAGCACAATCGCGGGGTCTTTGCCGCCGAGTTCCAAGATGACTTTTTTATGGGTGCGCGCGGCTTGCTCGGCGACGGCTCTGCCGACGGGCACGCTGCCTGTGAAAATCACGCCACGCACGGCTGGGTGGGCGAGCATCGCCTCCCCTTGAGGCGCGCCGCCCTGCACTGCCTGCACCAAGTCCTCCGGGAAGCCCGCGCGCTGGAACAGCTCCACAATCTTCGCGCCTGTCAGGGGTGTGAGCGGCGAGGGTTTCAGCACTGCGGCGTTGCCCGACAGCGTCAGCGCCATCAGCTGCGTCATGGGTATCGTGAAGGGGTAGTTCCACGGGGCGATAACTGCCCACACGCCGTAGGGATGGAAGTAGTAGGTGCAGCGTCGGTCGCTGAAGAAGGGGTTTTTGGAACGGACGCGCCGCGGCTGCAATAAGCGCACGCCCTCGTACATCAGGAACGCGCTCACATCCAGCGGCGGGAACAGCTCCACAATCATCGCTTCGATGTAGGGCTTGCCCTGCTCGCGCGCGATGAGTTCGGCAATCGCGCGCCGCTCCTGCAGGATCAGCCGTTTCAGGCGGCGCAGCGGCTCCACGCGCCGATGCAGGGGAACCTCGCGCCACGCCAAGTACGCCCGATGCGCACGCTCAATCATCGGCGCAATCGCTTCAGGCGGCGTTATGGCGACCTCGCCCACCACCACACCGTCCGCAGGACTCCTGACGACAATCCGTTCCATGCGCTCTAAGTTCGAACAGCAGTTCGAAAATTCCTGCTGATGCGCCTGTGCGTCGAGTCGGCGTCCCCGCAGACAAACAGCCCCAAGCACCCTCCAAATTTCCCCGATATCTGCCTATAATATCGCTGGCGTAGTAAAGGACGGTGAGCCTATGCAGAACTGGTTGGCACAGATGAGCTGGACGAAGAAGCTGATTCTCATAGCAGGCGTTTCCGCCGTGGGTGTGCTGGTATTCAGCTTGGTTGCGCTAAACACGCTGGCGACAGTGCGCATTCACGGACCGCTCTATGAAGAGATTCAGACGGCGAAGGATTTGCGTGCGGACATCTTACCGCCGCCTCACTACCTGGTGGAGGCGACGCTGTATGTGGATGAAGCATATGCTATGGCGAATGCGAACAATTTCGAGGCTGCCCGTGAAGCAATCAGCGGGTATGCGCGCGCCAAAAGCGACTACTGGGAAAGCCACAAGATGTGGCAGCAGAGATTGAAACATCCTGAGCTGCAACAGGCGTTGCTCAGCGATGCGCACCAGCCTGCCCAGCAGTTCTTCAATCTGATCGATCGGCAATTCAAACCTGCCCTCGCGCGCGCCGATAAACAGTCCCTCGCCCAGATTTACCCCACGATTAAGGCGGCGTTTCGTCAGCATCGCGCCGCAGTTTTGAAAGCTGTGGAAATCTCGGAACGATGGGAGCGCCAAAAGGAGCAAGAGGCGCAAGCGATTATGCAAAGCCGAACGCGCCTTCTGTGGGGCGTCTTGATTGCGGTTGTAGGCGTTATGATTGTCGGTACAGTGACGCTGCGTCGCTCCGCTACGCGCGTGATGGACACATTCCATCAGTTGCGCACTGCCATCAACCATCTCCAACAGGGCGATTTGATGTATCGCGCCCCAGTATCGGGCAACGATGAGTTCGCCGCGCTCTTGCGTAGCTACAACGATGCTGCAGATAAGCTGACGCATGCTGTCAGCGAAACGCGCCAGACCGCCAAGTTGGTGCTGGGCAGCGTGCAGGATGTTGTGCAGGGATTGAGCGCTGTGGCGCAGGGCGCGAACGAGGTCGGTCTGAGCGTTCAAGACTCCGCACAGGGCGCGAGCCACTTGGCGCGCGAGATTCAGCGCATCACTGAGAGCGTGCAGCAAGTGCAGTTAGCAGCGAACGAGGTCGCTCAGGGGGCTGAACACACTGCGCAGTCCGCCAGCGCGGGCGTGGAGCGGGTAAACCTCATCACGCATCGCATCCAAGACGCTTTCGCGGATTTGCAGAAGGCGCAAGAAGCGTCCGAGCATGCCAGCCAGATAACTCATCAGGGGCGCGACGCCTTGCAACGCTCCGAGCAGGTGATGCGCGAGATCGAAGCGCAAACGCGACGCACCGCCGAAGAAATCCAGCAACTCGCGGAGATGTCCGCTGCGGTTTCGAAGATTGTGAACAAGATCGAAGACATCGCGCGGCAGATTAACCTGCTTTCGTTGAACGCGGCGATTGAGGCGGCGCGCGCAGGCGAGGCGGGGCGCGGCTTCGCCGTCGTCGCCGATGAGGTGCGCCGACTCGCCGAACGCTCCGCCCATTCCAGCCAAGAAATCCAACAAATCCTGGAGCAAGTGGTGGAGAAGACGCAGGAGACGGTCGCCGCGATGCAGGAGAACCTGAAAGTCGTGCAGGAGGGCGGCGCCGTCTCGCAACAGGTCGCCGCAGGTCTGCAGGCGATACTGCAAGCGGTGGACGCTATCGCCGAGCAGGTGCGCCACTCCACCCAACTGATGCAGGAAGTGCAGCTCTCGTCGGAAGCCACGCTGGGCGAAATCGAGCAGATTGCTGCTATCGCTGAGCAATCCAGCGCCGCCAGCGAGCAGATGCTCGCCAGCGCAGAGACCACCAGCCACGCGCTGCAGCAGATGGCGGCTATCTCCGAACAAGCCGCCGCCAACGCTGAGCAGAGCAGCCAAATCGTACAGAATCAGGTGGACGCCCTGCAGAAACTGAACCAAGTAACTGCAGAGACATCGGCGACCGTCGAGAGGTTGATGTTCTCCATCGGGCGGTTCCGCATCGCCGAGGAGGAGTCGTTCGAGGAGAAGATACAGACCTTCAAGCGCGCCCACCTCAAATGGGTCGAGCGCGTGGAGCGGATGGTGCATCACGGCGAGATGATTCCACGCGACCAGTTGGTCTCGCATAAGAAGTGCGCGCTGGGCACTTGGTACTACTCGCTTGGGCAGCACCAGTACGGGCACTTGCCAGAGTTCCAAGCGATTGAGCCGCCCCACGAGCGGCTGCACCAAATCGCCGCGCAAGCGGTGGAAGCGATGGAGAAGCACGACAAAGCCCGCGCGGAGCAGTGCCTCAACGAAATCCGCCAAGTGAGCCAAGAGATTGTAGGTTGGCTCGACAGGCTCTACACGCGCGTGACCACGAGCGAGCATCAACGCGCGGCGTGAGGCGCGTTGCAGGGCGACGGACGCCCCAAGCCGTCGCCCTACTCCTCTATCAGGCGGTGATAGCGTCCCATCCAGTAGGGCAGCAGGAACGCGCTGCCGTCATCCTCGCCCCTGCCCAACGGGTCGCCGCCATCCAACCGATACGGATTGCCGTTCCAGCGCATCACCTCGCGCTCGCTGTAGGGCACAATCGACGCCGACTGCCAATCGCCAAAGCGGCTTGTGCGCGTGTCCAACACTATATCCAACCGATGGCTATTGCGACACTGCCAGTTGCGTAAATCCCAGGGCCACTCTTGCAGCGTCTGCACGGACGCCTCCACATCGCACGGCTTGCCCGTCAGCGCGCCATAGATAAAGTTGAAGAGCGGGCTGCGCTCGGGACGCTCAATCTGCCAACTGCGCTCCAAGCTCATCAGCCAGAGCCGCCGATAGTCGGGGCGCGTCTCGTACAGCAGGAACGGATAGTAGCACAGGAACGCCAGCTGGTCGTCCGAGTGATTGATGGAGTAAGGGGGCAACATCTTCTGCGTCACGGAGTTGAGCAGGTAGTGGTGTGTCTGGATGAGCGACTCGTAGGCTTGCTGGTACTTCGCGTCGCCTGTGATGTGATAGGCGACCATGAGGTGTGAGAGTATCGACAGCGAGTTGAGTCCGCGCTCCTCTTCCCAGAGGGGGTCGTCGTTTATAGCTTCGGGGTTGAAGATAGCCCAGCGGGTCGGCTTGCCGTCTTTGTCGATGAGCCGCCAGTTATTCTGCATCAGGTGGTCGGTCACTCGTCGCACCGTGCCGCGAATGCGCTCTTTCTCGGCGTCGTCGGCGCAGAGGTCGTAATACACCGCCCAGACGAAGTAGTGCCCGTCCAGCTCGTCGGAGCTGGTGTCGCCTTTCCAGATGTAGTTGGGGTCAATCGGCGATTGATGCCACTCGCCGACCGACTGGTAGTAGCCTGTTTCGTCCTTGCGGATGATGCTGCGGGCGGGAAAGCCGGGGATTCCCGTGAGCCGTTCGAGTTCGAGCAGGGCGTGCATGGATTTGCGGGCGCGTTCGCGGGCGGCGGGGTCTTTCGTCACGGCGTATTGGAACGCCTGAGCTGCGCAGTAGATGGCGGTCCACAGCCCGTCGTTGTCGCTCGCTTCGATTTTCCAGCTGGCAGGGTCGTTGGGGTCGCTCCACTCGCCGCCGGTGACGAAGCCGTTGCGGTTGTGGCGCAGGGCGATGATGCGCTCGTAGTGCGCCGCCTTCTCTTGCAGGGTGGCGCGCGCCGATTCGATGCACGCCACGCCGCCGTCGGTCGCCAGCCACGCGCGGTTCTGGCGGTCGACAGCGATGGCGTAGACGCGATTGCCTGGCAGCCACCGCTTGCCCCAGAAGTAGCTCCACTTGCCGTCGCGCAGGCGGCATGCCCCCTCCGATGCGCCTGCCCACAGGTCGCCGTTCGGCGCGAACGCGAGACAGTGGATGTTGCCTACGGGAGGTATCAACTCGGCGGTGGGGTGAGCGGGCGTGGTCGCGACGCCGTCATACACCTCGCGCGACAAGAACCACCCCTCGCCATCGCCGATAATCAGCCCCGACCGCGCGCCTATCCACAAGTGTCCTATCGCATCGCTGGTCGCGCATAGCCATACATCATCGTAGTAGCGTCCGCGATTGTCGGCAATCGGCAGCGCACGCCACTGACCCGACTCCAGCCGATAGCACCTGCGCTCCAGCTCGCCAGTCGCGAAGGCGAATAGGCGTCCGCGCGTATCTTGGTGGAACCAGTGGAACTGCCGATTGGCGGGGGCGTCGTACTGCTCGCGTATCGCGCCGTTCTCATAGCGCATCAGCGTTCTATCGCTGAGTAGCCACAGTCCGCCCTCACGCGCCGCTTGGAGTCCGATGAGTTGCGTGTCGGCGTTGTACAGCGTGCGCAGCTCGCCCGACGCCGTGAGGTGGAACAGCGTGCGCTCGCCGACGCCGTACACGCCGCCCGCATCGTCGGGGATAAGCGCCTGCGCAGGCTGACGGGCAGCCACGCGCCATCGGTCGGGCTGGCTCAGCGACGCGCTCGCGACCTCCTGCTCTGTGCCCACATAGAGCGTCTCGCCCGAAATCGCAATCGCCAACACACGCGCGTTCGGCAAGCCGTGCTGCGCCGTGTAGTAAATCGCCCTGTCTTGCAGATAGGGCTGGAGTTTATAAGTCGTCGGCTGCGTCATCTGTATCCCTGCTGATAGTGTGAGTTCGATGAGCATAGGCGTTCTCCTACAGCGTCTTGGCGCACCTATTCGCGTTGTGGGTGGGATGTCCTGCGGAGCTGCGGGTAGAATTGGCGCGTGGCGGTACAGACACCTGCGGCTGGCTCGTGGGCGGAACGGCTGCGCCTGCGTTCCATCGATGTGCCCCTGCTGCTCAGCACGCTGATTTTGATAGCGGCGGGGCTGATGGCGTTGTATAGCGCGACCTACCAGTGGGCGCCGGGCGTGTTTCGGCGTCAGTTGGTGTGGTTGGGGCTGGGCGTTGTGCTGGCGATGGCGCTGGCGAGCGTCCATCCCCGCGTGTGGCAACGCTTCAGCAATCCGCTCTACGCGCTCAATCTGCTGATGTTGCTGAGCGTATTGCTGTTCGGCGCGGAGCGTAAGGGCGCGCAACGCTGGATTGAGCTGCCCAGTGGGTTCCAGCTGCAGCCGTCGGAGCTGGCGAAGGTGTTGCTTGTCCTCACTCTGGCGGCGTGGCTGGCGCGTTCGGGCGAGGCTGTGCGCACGCCCAGAGGGTTCCTGCTCTCGGCGGCGCATGTGGGGGTTCCTGCGCTGTTGGTGTTCAAGCAACCCGACTTGGGCACCTCCATGGTGTTCGGGGCAATTTGGTTCGCGATGGTCTACTTGGCGGGGGCGCGGGCGCGCTGGCTCTGGCTCACCGTACTTGGGGGGCTGCTGGGCTTTGGGGGGCTGTGGCATTTCAATATCCTCAAGGACTACCAGAAAGCGCGGCTGGTCTCGTTTCTGAACCCCGAAGCCGACCCTCAGCAGAGCGGGTATCATATCCTGCAGGCGCGGATTGCCGTCGGCAGCGGGCAGCTCACGGGCAAGGGCTACCTGCACGGCAGTCAGAAGAGCCTGCGCTACATCCCCGAGCAGCACACCGACTTTATCTTCGTGGTGGTCGCGGAGGAGTTGGGCTTCGTGGGCGCGTCGGGGCTGATTGCGCTCTACAGCGCGTTCCTCTACACCATCTGGCGACTGATGACGCGCACGCGCAGCGAGTACCATCGGCTCGTCGCGGGCGGTATCCTGACGCTGTTCACCTTCCATCTACTCACAAATGTCGGCATGACGATTGGCTTGTTCCCTGTGGTGGGTATCCCGTTGCCGTTTGTGAGCTATGGGGGTACGATGCTCTGGACGGCGTTGGCGGCGGTGGGACTGCTGCAGGCGATTAGTCTACACGAGACTCCAGTGCGGATTTGAGCGCGTATATCTCCACGCCGCGCTCGGCGAACACCTGTTGGAGCCAGCCGTCGCGAATGGCGTCGTAGTAGCGCGCGCGCCACGGCTCTGGCTCGGCTTGCGGGGTGAACTGACGATTGATTAGCAGGTATCGGTAGCCGTGTTGCGCCATCCACTGCGCCAAGTCCGCGCCTGTGCGCATCGTCTCATATGGGATGAGGCGGTGATGCCCTGCGTTGCCCCACAGATAGGGGCGATTGAGATAGTAGCCGCGCGTTTCATCCAGCAGGATGACCCCCTCGTTCGGGCGAGGTTGCGCGTTCAGGAACTGCACGGCGGGATAGATTTGCAGGCGTCGGCTCAGATAGGCGTCTCGGTCGCGCAGCGCGAGCGGCAACACAGGCAGATACGCGCTGCCCATCAGCCACAGCGTGAAGCCCGCTTGCAGCAAGAGCAGCGCGCCGCAGGCGTATCGGATGGGCGCGGCGGCGCGGTGGATTGCCGACAGCGTCGCCCCCGCCCACACGGGCAACACCAGCAGCAGGTAGCGTATCTGCTGCATCAGGTAGAACCACCCCAGCAGGTTCAACCCGACGAACGCCGTTAGGTAGCCTGCGCCGTGCGCCAAGCCGCTGGTCAGCCACACGCTCGGCGTTGCCAGCGCGCCCACGCCCAGCGAGGGCAGTAGCATCACGCGCTCGCCCACCCGTGCGCCAATCGGGTCGGCGAACGGCGCGGGCGTCGACGCGAGGTTCCACGGGCTTAGCACTAACTGCGCAGGTTCGCGCCCCATCCCGAACTGCAGCTGGTCGTGGCGGTAGGCGTCGGCTTGCTCTTGGCTCCAATTCTTGCCCCCGAAAATCTCATAGGCGAACGGATACACGGGGTTGCCTGTCCAGCGCCAGTTGCGCAGGTACCACGGGCTGCCGATGGCGAGGGCAAGTAGCCCAGCGAGCATCAGTGAACCCGCCAGACGCCCCTGCCGCTCGCGCCAGAGCCAGAACAGCCCCACAAGCCCCCACACGCCCCACGCCAGCAGCGCGGTGTATTTAGTGGCAAGCGCAAAGCCAGCCATCGCGCCCGACAGCCAGAGCCAGTCCGTCCGACGCTCGCGTACGCCGTGCGCCAACGCGAACATCGCCAGCGAAGCGTACAGCGCGGTGGCTAAATCGGCGTATGCGCTGAACATCTGCCATAAGAAGGCAGGCGCGCCCAGCGTCAGCGTCGCCGCCCACGCGCCCGAACCGCCGCACCGCTGCATAAAGCCCGCCGCGCCCAACGCCGTGAGCGCGCCCATCGACCAGTGGGTGGTCTTCGCCAGCGACTCCGAACCGAAGCTCAGCCCCCACAGATACAACATATCCTGCAGCGGCGGAAAGTAGCTCTGGTGCATAAACGGGATTTCCACCATCCTGCCCGCCTGCAGATAGAGTTTCGGGAACGCGAGGTGATAGGCGATTGCGTCCCACTCGTTGCCGTCGGGAGGGAGGGCGCACAGGATTAGCCCCAGCAACGCCAGCAGCCAAGCCGCCAGCGTCAAGACCGCTTCCAACGGGTTGCGCAGACGCACGCGCGCCTCGCTCCAGTTGAGTCGCCCGCCGCCAAACGCCGCCCCCAGCGCGCCCACGCCAGCGATGGTCAGAATCAAACTTATGGTTGC
Organism: uncultured Fimbriimonadales bacterium; assembly: GCA_937934465.1. GTDB lineage: Bacteria > Armatimonadota > Fimbriimonadia > Fimbriimonadales > GBS-DC > GBS-DC. The sequence goes on from CALGZO010000321.1 coordinate 10,748, forward strand.
GCCTACGCTATCTGCCAATCCGATGGCGCTCGCGCCTGCCATGCAGTACGCCAGCGCCCCCAACGCCAGCGCGCCGCCGAACGCGAGCTGTTCCAGTAGGTTCGGGGTGAACGAGCGCATCGCTCGCCCGCCCCATGGGGCGACCAAGCCTATGAGAGCCAGCCCTATCAGCACGCCCAGCATCGTTTTGTAGGGTTATCCTGCATTTTTGGGGCGGCTGGGTGCGGCGTCCCCTCGACGCCACTCGTAGTAGGTCGCCGCCGCCACAGCTGCTTTCTCGGCGTAGGTGGTGCGCGCTCGGTGACGGAACACATCGTAGCCGTTGCGCTCGATGGCGTTCAAGATACGCGCGTACAGGCGTCCGCCCAGCAGCACGGGGTACTGCGCCTCGCGCGGCAATCGCGGGATACCTTGCTCCGCTTGCGCGTAGAGGCTCCGACACCGCTCGATTTGGAACTGCATGAACGCTCGCCACTGCTTGTCCACGACGCCCTGCGCTATCTGCGCTTCGTGGACGCCGTACTCGCGCAGTTCGTTCTGGGGCAGGTACACGCGCCCGCGCTGCCAATCCTCGCCGACATCGCGCAGGAAGTTCGTCATCTGCATCGCCAGCCCCATCGTTGCGGCGTAGCGTAGCGTCTCGGCGTCGGTCGCGCCCAGAATATAGCACATCATCACGCCCACCACCGACGCGCTGCCCCAAGTGTAGGTCTGCAGCTCCTCAAAACTTGCATAGCGCGTGCGCGTAAGGTCCATTCGCATCGCGTCCAGAAACTCCAGCGGATAGCGCAGCGGTATCTTGTAGCGGCGCGTCACATCGGCGAACGCGCGCAGTGGGGGCAGCGCCGCCCGCTCGCCGCACACGGCGCGGATGAAGTCGCGCTCGTAGGCGTCAATTCGCGCGCGAACCTGCTGAACCCACTCGGCTGTCAGATTGCCTGCGTCTTCGGGGCAATCCACCCACTGGTCGGGGTAGCGCACGAAGCCGTAGAGGGCATAGACCGCGCGGCGCGTTTCAGGGGGGAAGAAGCGCGTCGCAAAGTAGTAGCTCACGCCGTGCGTCCGCTGTACCGCCTGACAGTGCGCGTAGTCTTGCTGCAGCCCCGCCTCCGCCTGTGCCTGACCCGACGCAGTTCCACGCATCAGATACAGGATACCCCAGCGACCGCTATCGGGGCGCATGATACGCCTCGTGGCTCTCGAACAACGCCAACTGGCAGGCTTGCTCCGTCGTCTCCGAGCGCGAATTGGGGTGCAGCCGATCGAACGCCTGCAACGCACTGAGGAACCACTCCTGCGAGGATGTCCAATCACCGCTTGAGCAGCTGGCAGAGCGCAGCAGTTCGCCCACAAAGTGTAAATAAAGCAATTGGCGATTGCCATTTTGCGCATACTGACCGATGATTTGCTCTGCGCGCTGCAGACAATCCTCAGGCGTGTGCGACAGAGGGATGTAAGGGCGCGCCTGCTTGTGGCATATCAGCACCAAATCCATGTCTAACGCCTGTTTCTGCCGAATGTGCGGATTGACGCGATACTCGCTTTGCACGGGGAAAAAGTCAACTACCCGAAAGCCGCCCTGCTGGATTGCGCCGAAGACCGTCCACCAAGCGCGAGGATTCGTATGGTGGAAAGTGAAAATGAGCTGCCCCTCCGCTTTCAGCACGCGGTGGCATTCGCGAAAGACCGCCGTGAGCAAGCGTAGATAGTCGGCTTCCTCCTTGCCCTGTCCCCTGTTGACCACCGCTTCACTCTCTGTAGGAACTAACTCGCTCTGGAAGCAGGGTTGGCGTATTAGCCGCGCCAGCCACACATAGAAAAAGTTCGACAACTCCGAATAGTGAACATTGTCATAGTAGGGGGGGTCTGTAATCACGAGGTCTACCGATTCATCGGGCAGTGCGTCGAGGCGCGCCGAGTCGCCGCATAGTAGCAGCGCGCTCCGCTCTGTTCGTCGTAGCGACTCGAAGTCATTCACCAGGATTGCCCCAACACGTTCCTGCTGAGTGTAGTGCGTGACAACCTGCCCAGCGCGGTTTTTGTACCTCTCGAACGGCTGCAGGCAGTAAAGTTTCGCACGGCGATACCGCTGATAGCAGTTCACAAAAGTGCCTGTTCCTTCCTCGCCTACCCCCCACACATGGCTCTCTACAGGCGTCGTCGTGAGCGGCATGGCGTGGTAGTTGAACAAATGATGGAGCTTACGGTGCGGATAGTTGTACGGAGTCATCATATTGTTATACTCAAGCATGTTGGAAAACACCGTGAAGAAGCTATAGCGGTACTCTGGCTCCTCGATTTGATGGATGGCTCGGATAAGTATATTGAACGCCAGCAGTTGTCGCTTGTTGAATAGGTCGCGATATTGTCGGTAGCCGTGTTGTATCCAGCGTCGCGAGGATGTGCCGACTGGGATTGGCGTGTCAGGCAAAATGAGGGCAGGTTCCTGTTCCTCAAAAAGCGTCTCCACTTGCCGCCAGCGCCCATCATCATCGCTATCGGGCGATTTGTAAAGGCGCGCCTGACAAGTGGGGCACCAATATTCCAGCGCGAGCAGCATATCGCTCAGCACGGCGCCCCTGCGGAGCGTCTCCAGTAAGTTCATCGGCTTGTCGGCGCAGCGACAGCGGTAGTAGCCTCGGTCGTAGTTGCCGTCGCGTGGATCGAAGCGGTTCTTGCAGTGTGGGCACTGCGCAGGAGCGGAACCACCCCACTCAAACAGTTGAAGACATGCAGGACAAAACACCGTCGCGGGATTAGCAGGCGAGAGGGGACGATTTCGGCTCGCGCCCTCGTTGAGTAAGCATCGCTTGTGGAGCAGAATAGGCTGCCCACAGTTCAGACACGGTACAGAGCGTATCCAGAATGCATAGAGCGTTTCGGCTTCGCCTTGACAGTGAACGCAGCGCGTTCGATAGAACTTCCTGATTTGTGCCCCTGCGGTGTCGCTTATCTGCTGGAAGTAGGCGTCCAATCGCTCGATATCTATCGTTTTGAGATTCTCGCGCACAATCCAATAAGCGACGGGATTGAGATCGCAGCCCACCGTTCGCGCCCCCATCCGATTCGCCTCGACCAGAGTGGTTCCGCCGCCCATGAAGGGGTCAAGGATGATGTGGTCGTTCAAATTGTAATCACAAAAGTAGGGTGCATTCGGCTTGAGATTGCCCTGAGCGTCGGTTTGCAGAAGGGTCTCACGCAGTTCGGGGTGTGTCGCCAGCAGTATGATGGAACGGAACAGCGTTCCGGGGCGTCGCGCCCACCATTTATGCAGTGAGTAGATAGGTCTGTAGTGCTGGCGCTTCCCTGTCTCGTCTTGCGCCAGCTTGCTAATAAGTTGCTCTACTTGGAGGCTGGGCGAGTAGCGTCGCGCGGGGCTATTCGTCAGGTTCATAGAATGGGCATCCTGCAGGTGGCTCCTGTATTTGGTCATAGCCTCGCTCCTTGTAGAAATTCGTAAAGTTCGCCTGGTAAGTTGGATTGCTAAAAGGAAACTCACTATCGAACTCACGCTGTAGATTGGTAAGGGTCTTCAATCCTAGTGTTCCTGCATATTTGGTGCTGAACGCCGCCTGATACCACTGTTTTAACTCACTTTCTCGAATGACGCCCCTAATACGGTTTCCAAGCTGGGAGGCAACCAGTTGTATAGTTTCAGCCTCGGCGTCTCGACAGACAATAACTATCTCTTCAGCAGTGGTGGACTCCGCAACATCCTCAGCAACTTCCCTCGATAGCGTCACATGCTTGACCTGAACAATTGGTCCGAAGTTTGCCCAC
>CALGZO010000322.1 GCA_937934465.1 uncultured Fimbriimonadales bacterium
GACATCAACAGCGACGGCATCGTGGACGATGCGGACCTGCTGAGCGTGCTGTTCGCGTTCGGCAATGGCTGCAACTAAGCCATCAACCCCTGCCCCTCTCCCACTGTATGGGAGAGGGGTGAACCTACCGTAGCACGGACACTCTTGTCCGTGCGGTGGGTTGTTGTTTTGCTTAGACAGGACTGTCCAAGCCACAGTGCAAGTATGCTTGGACAAGACTGTCCAAGCCACGCGCGGAGCGTCGGCGTCCTCGCCCACGAAATACGCTTGGACAGGAATGTCCAAGCGACAGTGCAAGTATGCTTGGACAGGAATGTCCAAGCCACGCGCGGAGCGTCGGCGTCCTCGCCCACGAAACACGCTTGGACAGGAATGTCCAAGCGACAGTGCAAGTATGCTTGGACAAGAATATCCAAGCCATGCGCGTAGCGTCGGCGTCCCGCCGACGAGCCTGCTTGGACAAGAATGTCCAAGCCACAGTGCAAGTATGCTTGGACAAGACTGTCCAAGCCACGAATACCGACGGAGGTGCATTATGAAGCGTAACTATGGCTTTACACTAATTGAACTGTTGGTCGTGATAGCGATTATCGCCATCTTAGCGGCGATTCTGTTCCCTGTATTTGCGCAGGCGCGCGAGAAAGCCCGCCAGACCCAGTGCGCTTCCAACGCGCGTCAGGTCGGACTGGCGACGAACATGTATATCCAAGACTACGACGAGACCTTCCCGATTGGCTACCTGAACGCCTTCAGCACCTTGGGGCGCGAGATTATTTGGCACTTCCTGATTTCGCCGTACATGGGCGAAGGCAAGTTCGAGACCTACGCGGACGGCGCGAACGGGCAACGCCCCGCGCCCCAAGTGCGCAGCTGCCCCTCCGCAACCTACCGCAACGCGCTTGCCTACAGCATGAGCGAGCGTGTCGGGGGTAGCGGCGTGATGCAGAGCGCGAACAACACTGTCTGGCGCTGCTCGAGCAACCTGACGCCGTGCTTACCTGCCAGCCTCGCGATGATGAGCCATCCTGCCGAGACGATTGTGTACGGCGACGGCACGCAGAACCAAGAGTGGGCAGGCAACTGCGGCGCGCTCTTCTGGTGGACGCCCGGACTGCTCAACGGCTGGGGCGGTCAGCCTGCACGCACCGACGCCGAGTGGGATCGCATCGACCGCGACTTCAACGGCTTAGGCGCGAACCTGAACGCCGCGTTCCAAGTGCGCTACCGCCACGGCGGCAAGGTGGCGAACCTCGTCTGGGCGGATGGGCATGTGAAGGCGATGCGCCGCGGCGCAGTCAAAATCCCGTGGAACTGGCAACTTGGCGGCGACGACCCCAACGCCAACGACCCGAACATCCGATAAACCGATGCAATACACACGCACTCTCCAGTTCTCAGGCTATACTTGGCGTGTGAAACGCCACACCACGCTTGTCGGACCGGGTCCGAACTACTTCTCGGACGCCGACTGCAATGTCTGGGTCGACGCGCGGGGCAGGCTCCACTTGAAAATCACACGCCGTGCCAGCCGATGGGAATGCGCGGAGGTCATCTGCACGCAGTCGCTGGGCTACGGAACCTATCGGTTCTACTTGGACAGCGAGGTGCATAACCTTGACCCGAATGTCGTGCTGGGGCTGTTCAACTGGAGCGACACGCCCCAGTACGGCTACCGCGAGATCGACATCGAGTTCGCGCGGTTTCAAGGAGCCACAGGTCCCAACGCCTACTACACCATCCGCCCGCACGATCCGGGACACCCCCAGCACGCCTTCCAGTGGCCTGCCAACATTCGACAGTCGGTGCACTTCTTCCGCTGGGAGCAGGGACGCCTCTACTTCCGCAGCGTGCGTGGGCATCGCCCCAACCCGTCCAGCGCGAGCGCGATTGTCGCCGAGTGGACCTACACGGGCAGCTTTGTGCCGCCGCCCGGCGATGAAAGCCCGCGCATGAACTTGTGGCTCTTGAACGGACAGCCGCCCACCGACGGACGCGAGGTGGAGGTTGTCATCAGTCGGTTCGAGTATGTGGGGTTATGATATGCGCCGTTGGCGACTGTTTCGGAAAGGGGTCTTAGCAACGCTTGCGCTTGCGTGGCTCGGCGCGGCGCAGGCGCAGACGCAGTTTGATGACTTCTTGGGCGGTTTCAATGCCCAACTCGGTTGGAGCTGGCAGGTGGCAGGCAACACCCCCACGAACAGCTACGACCCTGCTCGCGTCATGTTCGATACCGACGCGCTGCGCATCACGGCGCAGGCGGGCACGCTCTATCAGAATCTGAACAACATCCGCAACTTGCCCAGCCTGAGCGTGCCTGCGCTGCGCGGCGCGTGGAGCATCGAGACGCGCGTGCGCCTGCAACGCAACGGGCTGTCGGGCGCGTATCTGCAGGCGGGCGTCGTGCTGTTTCGGGACGCCGATAACTACTTCAACCTGCACTTGGTCTACCTGCCCGACCAGAATAATCGCCTCTCGGTCAGCGGCGGGCACGAGCAACGGGGCGTCTATCAGTGGGCAGGGCTGAGCGGGTTGATGTGGGACGCTGCCAGCGGCGACACAGCACGCCTTATGATTCGATACGAACCCGACACGGGGCGCGTGCGGTTCTTCTACGACCGCGAGGACGGCGCACACTGGCGCGAGATGGACGGCTCGCCCAAAATGCTGAGCGACTACCCCTCGCTGCAGGCGGTCGCGCTCAACGGCGGGCAGGTGGGGTTATATGTCGACATGGCGGGCGGCTCAGGAACCCCTGCGCCTGTGGCGACCTTCGATTACCTGCTGATTCTGAACGACTACCACCCTGCTGATGTGAACCAAGACGGCATCGTGGACGACGCCGACCTGCTGCAGGTGCTGTTCAACTTCGGCGTGCGGCGGTGCAATCAGTCAGCGGATGTGAACCGAGACGGCATCGTGGACGACGCCGACCTGCTGCAGGTGCTGTTCGCGTTCGGGCAGCGATAAGGCGATAGTTTGTAGCACGGACATTCCTGTCCGTGCTACAAAGGGACTACTTGCCTTCCGCCGCCTTCTTGAACCTCTCGTAGCGATCGCGAATCTCCTTCTTCATCGCCTCCTCCATCGTGGCGTCTTTCTCGATTAGGTCTACCGCCATCTTCTGATACTTCAGCGCGTTTTGCAGGTCGCCGTGCTTGAAGTAGGCATATGCCAGCGTGTCCAAGATAGAGGCGTCTTGCTCTTTGGTGAGTTCGACGGCGCGTCGCGCAATCGTGATTGCCGCCTGATAATCAGGCGATTGAAGCGCCAGCTTCGTGTCGTCGTCCACCATCATCCATGCAATCTGGTTCAACACCTGCGCGTTGTCCTTGAAATCGTTCTGCGCGAGTTGAAGCGCGTAGGGATAGGCTTGCTTCTCGTCCACGCGCAGCAGGGTTTCGAACCGAATGAGCTTCAGCGTGGGGTAGTCAGGATACTGAGCGATCATCGTATCGAGTTTTTGGAGCGCGTCGGCGTGTTTGCGCTGTTGCATGAGCTGGGTGAACTCTGCGAAGTCCTTCTGGAGCGCTTCCATCTGTTCGCGTTCGCGCTTGCGTCGCTCAGCGTCGGCTTTCCAGTCGAAGTTGCCCGCCAACACCGCATCGAGTACCTCATCGAGGCGGTCCATCGGGTGTCCCATCCAGACGACGCGCCCCTGCTGGTCAACGACGAAGGCAGTGGGCACGCCTCTTTGTTGCGCCGCTTCCATCCACGCTTTGGCGACCGCGCCGTCAGCAGTGTCGACCGCCACGATGTAGTCCATCTTATCGCCCATACCTTCCACGAACCGCTCCACTGTGCGGATGTGGGCAGTGGGGTTGTTTTTGTCGACGCGCTCCCAGATGCTCACGCCGATAATTGTGACCTTGTCTCGGTATTTCTGGGCAAGTTTGGTCAGGTGGGGGATGGTCTGTCGGCACGGACCGCACCAGGTCGCCCAGAACTCCACCACATAGACCTTGCCTTTCTCGAACTGTTGGACGGGGTTGCCTTTGACCCACTTGGCGACGGGCAGTTTCGGGGCGGGATTGCCCAGTTGCAGTGTTTGCGTCCAGCCCGTGAGTACGCTCATCAACGCCGCTGTAGCCAGTATGATACGCATAGGTTTCACCTGCAGGCAGTATACCTGATGGATGGGTTGGCGTCGCGGCGACTATCGGCGGTACTGGTGTGCGACCTGCTGCAGGATGGTCTCGATTTTAGCGACTTGCGTTTGCACGGTGAAGTCGCGCAGCACGCGCTGGTGGGCGTTCTGGGCGCGTCGGCTGCGTTCGTCGGGGTTCTCGATAATCTCGAGGAGCGCGTGGGCGAGCGCGTCGGGGTCTTTGGGGCGGACGAGCCAGCCTTCGCTGCCGTGGGTAATCGCTTCGGGGATACCGCCAGCGTCGGTCGCAAGGATTGGCAGCTCCGCCCACATCGCTTCCAGCATTGCCATCGGCAGCATGTCGTTGAGGGTGGGCAGCGCGTAGAGGTCGATGGCTTGCAGCAGGCGTGGGACATCGTTGCGCTCGCCCAGCCACAACACATGCGCCGATACGCCGAGCCGCTGCGCCTCGCGTCGCACTTGCTCGCCATAGCGCGGCGGATGCACCACGCCCACCAGCAGCACGCGCAAGTGCGGATAGCGGGCAACCACCTTCGGCAGCGCACGCACCAGATAAATCTGACCCTTGCGTGGGATGATGTTGCCAATCACGCCCACGACGAACTCTGTCGGCGACAGCCCCAGTTCCGCCCGAACCGCTGCGCGCGCCCCCTTGTCGGGCACAATCAGCCGCGCGGGGTCGACAAACCCGTGAACGGTGCTGATACGACGCGGACTCACGAGGTTGTGCGTGATATGGTAGCGGCGCGTCTGCTCGGAGACGGCGATGATATGGTGCGCCATCCGCCAGTGGAAGTGGACGGTATGCGCGTGGGCGCGCAGCACTGCAGGAACCTTAGCCAGCCGACTGAGCCACACAGCGAAGTTGTTCGCGCCCGACATATGCGCCAACAGCACTTCGACCTGCTGCTCGCGCACGAACTGCGCCGCCGCTTTCAAGTCGCGCAGGGGCAGGCGTTTCATGCGCGATTCGAGGGTCGGCACGCCTGCGGCGCGCGCCCGTTCCAGCACCCACGCGCCCGGCTTGCCCATCAGCGTAATCGCGTTGCCGCGCCGATGGAGCTCCTGTGCAATCTGAAGCGTATGCACGGTCGCCCCACACGCCGTCACGCCCGACACTATCTCCAAGATGCGCACGCGATTAGAATACCTGTTGCAGAGCCGTCTCTATTCGCGTGGCGTCGTCGGGGCGTTCGCCTACGCGATGGAGCGACCAACGCTCGGTATGCTCCAGCGCGCCTTCGGGGGGCAGCTCCGTCAGCGGCGAGAGCGTCTCCAGCTCCAGCATATCGGCGTTGGTAAACACTTCGGTATTGCATCCGAGGTCGGGATACTGCGCGTCCGCTTGGTGCGCGTAGCGTTTCACAAACAGCGTCTCGCCGTGCCAGTATGCCATCCAGCCCAGCGTGTTGCTCACGCCAATCTTGAGGGGTTGGCTCGCGTCGGCGTCTTGACGCACTTGGATTAGGCGTCGCCCGAAGTGCAGGCGCGGGTCGCTCAGGTCGGTGTATGCCCACAACGCGAGTGTGCGCACGGGCAGCAGCGCGTCGGGGTGGGGCTGATACGGCTCTTGGGGGATGAGCGCGACGCCGCCCGACGCCATAACGCTCAGCGCCCACGCTGCTAAACGCACGCCCCAGAGGTTACGGTTGATTAGCTGATGCCGAACGATAATCTCACGCTCTGTGGGGTAGATTGCCGCCGCTTTTTGAATTCCGGTCAGCGTCTCGGTGGGCTGGCGCAGCAGCAGTCGCTCGCCGTTCCAGTCCCATTCGATGGGGGCGTTGTCGGGCGCGTAGGTGCGCGTGGGATGTTCGGGGGCGTGCCAGAGCCGATGTCCGCCGTAGACGCGCCAGCGGTCGCCCCCGACTTTGCCCGCCTCGACGGGATTGACCCAGAACAGGTTCGCCGCGCCGACGAAGCCGAAGTGCAGGATGCGTATCCCTATCTGGGTGGGGATAACGAGCTCCCACACGCCGTTGGTGAGGCGCAAACTGTCGCGCCAGCCCCGATACTCGGTCAGTTCAATCTGCCACATTTCAGTTTAGCACCCTGCGCCGAACGCGAACAGCACTTGGAGCAGGTCGGCGTCGTCGATGTTGCCGTCCCAGTTCAGGTCGCGGCGATTGTAGCCTTGTGCGCCGAAGTGGAACAGCGTCTCCAGCAGGTCGGCGTCGTCCACGCAGCCGTCGCCGTTCACATCGCCTATGGGGTCGCGCCGCCAGCGGTAATCGTTGCGCATCGCCTCGCGCCAATCTTGAATAGTGTTCCACTTGCCCTCGATGTAGTAGGGGTCTATCTGGGGCCACCGATACAGACACAGCCCCCATATCGTCTGGTTGGCGGGGTTCTGGTTCCAATTGTTGAGCTCCGTGTAGGCGTTTTTAATCCAGCCGTTATTGGTGTTCGTCCAAGGCTCGCCCTGATTGGTCTCGGTGATGAAGACGGGCAGGTGGCGCAGTGAAGCGGGCACACGGCTCAGCAGGTTCCGATACACACGGAAGTGCAGATACACTTGGTCGTAGGGGGGCTGCATGCGCACCTCGCTGAAGATGTTGTTCGGGTCGCTGCCGTGCGTGTAGGCGTGCAGGATGAGGGCGTCCTGTTCCGCGCCGATAGCGTTGAGCATCTGCGCCCAGTAGTCGAGAAAGCCGGGAATGCCGTATTGCGGGAATGGCGGCGCGTAAGTGCCCACAGGCGCAGCGCAGACCCAGTCGTCTTCGTGTCCGGGGAGGGCGCGGATGGCGTCGCGGCAGAGTTTGAAGACCTGCGCGTAGCGGGCGACCGTGATAGGCTCGCCGCTCTCGCCGCCGGGCCACTCGACGGGTAGGTTCGTCTCGTTGCCGATAATCCAGATGTGTGCGCCGTGCGAGTGTCGCACGAAGTTCGCCACGCGCTGCGCGAACTGGGCGTACTGGGTGGAGGGCGGCAGCGTGCCGTTCGGGTGATAGCCGTAGTTCAGGCGCACAATCACGCCGTGCCCCGCGTCACGATAGGGGCGATAGTCGCGCCCCGATTGGTTATTGGGGTCTGCGCCCAGCTCCTCTGTGAACAAAATCCAGGTACGCTTGCCCTCCGCGACGGCGGCGAACTCGCCGCCCGGCTCGTGCAAGCCGAAAATCCACGGCGGGTTCGCAGGGTCGCTCTCGTTAGGCAGGATTCGGATGTCATCCAGGTAGACCACATAGGGGCGCGTATCGGACGGGTTCACAGGGGTGAACGCGAGATGTTCCAGCACGCCTGCACGCCCCTCCAAGACGCCGTTCGCGCCGCCTGCGAAGGGGCGCACGGGTTCGTTCGGCACATCGAACACAATCTGTATCCAGCGGTCTTTCTGGGCGATGCGCTTACCAATCGGTGGGTTGCTTGAGTCGCCTTGAGCGGCGCCGACCCACTCGATTGCGCCTGTTGCGCCGCCGTTCGCGCCGTAGGCGGCTTGCGTGTGGGTCTCGCGCACGCCGAGCGTGAGGTAGAAATCGGGCGTGCTTCTGGGCACATAGAGCCACAAGCTCAGTCGCCGTGTGAAGCTGATAGTTGGGTTGCCGTAGTAGAGCGTGTTGTTGGTTGTCAGGCGCAGCCACGCGCTCGGATTGCCGTTGAACTGCCACACGATTTTGAGCGAGCGGCTGCCCGACGGCGTGCGGTTCCGTTCCAAGCTAATCTGTGCGCAGTTCGCGCCGCTGCTACATGCGCCCGTATACGCCAAATAGTTGCTGGTGCTGCCCGAATAACTCGGCTGACGGAACATGACCAAGCCGTTCAAGCCGTTGTTGAAGCGTTCGAAGTGCATAATTTCGCCCTGCGCCGCCGTGCGCCCGCACAGCGCAGCCACAAGCAGCGCAAGCGCGACCCGACCCCTCAGCAGTTGCTGGCTCATCCTTTCCCTCCGCGCTGCTGGTCAGGCGTTGGTTGCGTGCGTTCCAAGCAGGTCTGCCTGCCAGTATCTGCAGTATACCTTACTTTTCTGTCGGCTGCGTGCGTTCCTCCGCTTGGTTTGTGGAGAGGAAGAACACGCCGTAGGGGTTCGGGTATGCTTTTAGCGGCGATGGTGAGCGAGTTTCGGATTGAACAGGCGAAGCAGCAGCGCGATTGGGCGTTTTTCGAGCGTGTGCTCAGCCCCGAACTGAAAGTTCAAACCCTCAAGCGGACGCTGTCATGATTCCTTATGGCATGGAAGACGCTCGCGGACTTGCCTGAAGCAATCGGCGCAGAGACGCCTCGCTTCCTCAGCATGACAAGAACCGCGCGACTGTCATTCCGAGCCTCCCCCACACAATCGCGTATCTGCCCTATCGGCGCGCCTGCCCCGATGTTCAGGGGAACCCCAAACGCGCTCCTCAGGTATAATATCAGCGGAGGGTAGCCAGTATGCTCAACATGTTGAAAACAGGTCTGTTGCTGACGGCACTGACGCTAATACTGATTTGGATAGGCAATCTACTGGGTGGTCAGACGGGCATCATCGTCGCGCTGGTCTTCGCGGCGATTATGAATCTCGGCTCATACTGGTTCAGCGACAAGTTGGTGGTCGCGATGTCGGGGGCGCAGCCGCTCTCGGAGCGCGACGCGCCTGAGCTGTACCAGATGACGCGCGAGATGTGCCAGCGTGCGAACCTGCCGATGCCCCGCCTGTACCTGATTCCCGACATGCAGCCGAACGCATTCGCCACGGGACGCAACCCTGAAAAAGGCGTGGTCGCCGTGACGCAGGGGCTGCTTCAGCTGATGAGCTACGAGGAGGTCAAAGGCGTGATTGCGCACGAGTTGGCGCACATCAAGAACCGCGACACGCTGATTATGGCGGTCGCCGCGACGATTGCAGGCGCGATTTCCGCGCTGGCGCATATGTTCTACTACGCGACCATCTTCTTCGGCAGCCGTGACGAGCGCGGCGGCAACCCGCTGGCGGCGTTGGCGCTCGTGATTATCGCGCCCATCGCGGCGATGATTGTGCAGCTTGCCATCTCCCGCGCACGCGAATACGAGGCGGACAAGACAGGCGCGGAGATTGCAGGCACGCCCATCGGCTTGGCGAACGCCCTGCGCAAACTCGAGGCGGCGGCGCAGCGCATCCCCAACGAACACGCGCAACCCGCAACCGCGCACATGTATATCGTGAACCCGCTGCGCGGCGGCGGTATCGCCGCGCTGTTCAGCACGCACCCGCCCGTGCAGGAGCGCATCCGCCGACTTGAATCGATGGCGCGCGGGGTGAGAATCGCATGAACACCCTGCGCGACCAAGTGTGGGAAGTGCTGCACGATGTGTACGACCCCGAGATCCCGCTCAACATCGCGGATCTTGGGCTGGTATACGATTTGCAGGTCTCCGACACGGGCGAGGTCTCGATTCTGATGACGCTCACCTCGCCCGGTTGCCCTGTTGGGGATATGCTCGCCGACGAAATCCGCGACCGCGCCATGAGCATCGAGGGCGTCAAGGATGTCCATGTGGAGTTCACCTTCGATCCGCTCTGGACGCCCGAGCGGATTTCGGAGGAGGGCAAGCAGATGCTGCAGGCGTTCGGCTTCCCCGTGTAGGATTTTACTTGGGCGTAAGCTCGATGATGCTCAGTTCAGGGCGCGTATACCAGCGCGGCACACTGCGCCCGCGCGTGACCCCGCTGGTGATGTAAACCCAAGTCTCGCCCTCGCGATGCAGCCCGTAGGGGTGGCTCGTGCCGTAGCGCGTCTTGGGGATGAAGCTGCGCCCGAAGAGTTTTTGCATGGCGCGATGCGCTGTTGTCGGCGCCCAGACCTGCCCTGCGTGCGTGTGCCCCGCCACAATCAGCGTCGCGCGGTCGCGATAGGGGCTAAGCACGGCGTCGGGATTGTGCGATAACAGGATCACGGGGTGGCGCGGCTGGCGCGGAACGCCTGCGAACGCTGCTGACCAATCGGGCTTGCGAAACCACAGGTCGTAGATTCCCACCAGCGTCAGCGCAACTGCGCCTTTGCGCACCGTGAGGTTCTCGTCCTTGAGTACCCGCACGCCCGATGCTTGTAGCGCGTGAACCACCGCGTCCTTGCCCGACCAGTGGTCGTGGTTGCCCAGCACGGCATAGACGCCCAGCGGCGCACGCACGCCCTGCAATGTACGCTGGAGGTAGGGTAGCCCGTGATGCGTATGCACATAATCGCCCACCAGCAGGATGATGTCGGGCTTCTCCTCCATCGCCCGCTGGAGGCAGGCGCGCGCATGGCGCATGCTGGATTCGTCGACGATGTGAAAATCGCCCAACACAGCAAGGCGTATCGGCTCCTGCACAGGCGCAGGGAGCGATACATAGCGCACGCGCGTCCACCGACCCACTGCGAACCCACCTAACAGCACCATTAAGCCCGTCAGCCCGACGGCGTAGCCCCAGCGTCCTGTGCGCATCGCGCCAAGTTATATCAAGCGACGCACTGGTTGTAAACCTCGCGCGTGATGGGGTATAATCTCGTTTCGTAGCCTGCAGGCTACAGGGGGAGCTGTGATGAACATGTATCGGTTGGATTTGAATGATGTCGTCCAGCATCCTGGACGGCGCGTAGAGTACCCGATCGAACTCTGGCTGGAGCGGGAAGAGGCTCCCCCGCTGGCGGAACCGATTCGTGGGACGCTGGTCGCCGAAAGCGGCGGACGCATCCTGCGGCTCTATGGCGAGTTCAGCACGGTCGTATGGCTGGAGTGTGGACGCTGCCTGGACTACTTTCAGCAGCCTGTGTCGTTCGAGCTGCACGAGGAGTTCTTGTTGAACGGCACGCCCGCCGCGCTCAGCGCGTCAGGCTATGCGGAAGTGGACGATCGGGACTCGTTCCCCGTGTTTGAGGGGAACTATCTGTACGCGGACGACCTGCTACGGCAGTACCTCCTGCTGGAGCTGCCGATAGCGCCTGTCTGCAGGGAGGACTGCAAAGGGCTATGTCCGACCTGTGGGCAGAAACTCAGCGAAGCGCAGTGCGCCTGCGCGCCGAAGACGGGGCATCCCGCGTTTGAAGCGTTGGCGCGTGCGTGGTACAGCGAAGATTCGTAAGGAGGCAAACTGATGGCGAACCCGAAACGACGACACTCACACGCGCGAGGCGCGAAACGACGCACGCACTACAAGCTGGAGCTGCCCGGCTTGAGCCGCTGCACGCACTGCGGCGCGATGGCGACGCCCCACCGCGCTTGCCCCGTGTGCGGCTACTATAAGAAGCGCAAGTACGAAGAGGCTATCACCGAAGGCGTAGCGTCACAAGAGTAAACGATGCGCATAGCCGTCGATGCGATGGGGGGCGACCACGCCCCCCACGAGATTGTGGCAGGCGCGCTCGAATCGGCGCGGCAGGTCAGCTTCGAAATCCTGCTCGTAGGCGATAGCGCACAAATCGAGCCGCTGCTGCCCAAACGCGGGCGACCCGACAACCTCGCCATTCACCACGCCTCGCAAGTCATCACGATGGACGACGCGCCTGTGATGGCAATCCGACGCAAGCGCGACTCGTCGCTCGTGGTCGCCGCTATGCTCGTGAAAGAGGGCAAAGCGGACGCGCTGGTGTCGATGGGCAACACGGGCGCGGTGGGCGTCACCGCCAAACTGCTCTGGGGCGGGCTACCCTATGTCGACCGCCCCGCGATTGCGACTGTGCTGCCCACCTACACGGGACGCTGCGTGCTGCTCGATAGCGGCGCGACCGTCGACTGCTCCCCGCGCCAACTGCTCGACTTCGCGCTGATGGGGCAAATCTACGCCGCGCAGGTGCTGGAAATCCCCAACCCGCGCGTGGGACTGCTCAACATCGGCGAGGAAGCCACCAAAGGCAACAGCGTCACCAAAGAGGCGTACCAACTCCTCCAAAGCCAACTCAAAGAGGAGTTCATCGGCAATGTGGAGGGCAAGACCTTCTACGAGGGCGTCGCCGATGTGGTGGTGTGCGACGGGTTCGTGGGCAACATCTTTCTCAAGACCAGCGAGGGCGTGGCGGAGATGGTGCTGAAGGTGGTCAAGGAGGAGCTGACGCGGAACGCCTTCAACAAGCTGCCGCTCGCGCTGCTCAAACCCGCGTTTGGGCGCATCAAGCGGCGACTGGACTACCGCGAGTGGGGCGGCGCGCCGCTGCTGGGCGTGGACGGCGTGTGCATCATCGGGCACGGACGCTCCGACCGCTACGCCGTGCGCCAAGCCATCGCCGTCGCTGCGCAAGCCGTCGCGAACCGACTGAACCCCACCCTGCGCCACGCGCTCACACTCTTACACCAAGAGAAGGAGGGCTAAGCAACAAGTGCGCATTACTGTCTTGGGCTGTGGCACCTCGATGGGCGTGCCGCAACTCGGCTGCCGATGCGCCGTGTGCACCTCCACTGACCCGCGCAACCACCGCACCCGACCCAGCGTGCATGTGCAGGCAGGCGACACGCAAATCCTCATCGACGCGCCGCCCGAACTGCGACTCCAACTCCTGCGCACGGGATTAGACCAGCACCTCGACGCCGTGCTGATTACCCACACCCACGCCGACCACATCATGGGGCTGGACGACATTCGCGGCTTCACCATCTACACTGGGCGCACCGTGCCCGTGTACGCCGAAGCCAGCGCGCTGGACGACCTCAAGCGCGTGTTCCGATATATCTTTTTCCCCTACCCGCCAGGCGTCAGCACCCCGCAGATAGAGTTTCGCGAAATCGCAGGGACGCTGCAACTCGGCGAACTGACGATTGAACCCCTGCGCGTGTTTCACGGCGAGATGCCCATCCTCGCGTTTCGTATCGGCGACTTCGCCTATGTGACGGATGTGAGCTACATCCCGCCTGAAACTTGGGAACGGCTGCAGGGACTCAAACTGCTGATTCTGGACGCGCTGCGCCGCGAGCCGCACCCCACGCATTTCCACTTCGACAAGGCGGTGGAGGTCGCCCTGCAACTCAAGGCGCAACGCACGCTCTTCACACACCTCACCCACGACTTGGACTACGAGACCACCAACGCCGAACTACCCGCTGGCATCGAACTCGCGTATGACGGGCAGGTAGTGGAGGTAGTTGACTCCAGCCCACCGAATGTGCCATAATTTAGCCACGCTAAGTATTCAGGAGGCTATCGAATGACGACGGAGGTTCTCAAGGATGTTCCGCAGGGGCTGACGCGCGAGCGCATCGAGCAGCAGGCGCGCGCTCTTGGCGAACCCGAATGGCATATCCAGCGACGCTTAGAGGCTTACGAGCGATTCCTGCAGCTGCCCATCCCCACCCCTAAGCAGGAGGATTGGCGCTACACCGACATCACGACCTTACACTTGGAAGATTATGTGGCGGTGGCTTGGAGCGACGCCCCGCGCGGCGATGCGCCCACCCAGCTCCCCCCATTCCTGACCGAAACCCCCATTATTAAAGTGTTCCATCGCGCAGGCTTCGGCTTCGAGGCGCATATCCCCGAATCGTTGCGCGAGCTGGGCGTGCAGGTGCGCGACCTACACGAAGTGTTGGTGAACCAGCCCGACCTACTGGAGCGCGACTTGGGACGCCTCGCGCCCCTGCCCGGCGATAAGTTCACGGGGCTACATACCGCCGCGTGGGACAGCGGACTCTATGTGTATATTCCGCGCGATGTGCAGGTGGACGGCGTGATTGAGATTATTCACTGGTTCGAGACGCCGGGCTTGCACCTGCCACACACGGTGATTGTGGCGGAGACGGGCAGCGCGGCGAACATCGTGCAGTCGTTCTTCTCGCCCGACAGCGCGCGGGTGTTCGTGCTGGGCGCAGTGGAGGTGTTCAGCCGCCCCGACAGCGACCTGCGCCATACCTTGATGCAGCGCATGGGGCGCGAGAGCCTATTTATCAGCAGCGTGGACTACGAGCAGCAGCGCGATAGCCGCGTGCTGTCGCTGAATGTGGGGCTGGGCGCACAGCTCGGACGCACTGTATTGCAACATCTGATGACCGAATCGGGCGCGGAGGCGCGACCGCTGGGGCTATTCTTCGGCGACGGCAAGCAACACCTCGACTTCCGCACCCTGCAAGACCACCGCGTCGGGCACACCCACAGCGACCTGCTCTACAAAGGCGCACTGTACGACGAGGCTGTGTCGGTCTTCTCAGGTATGATCCGCGTACACCCGAAAGCGCAACACACCGACGCCTACCAAGCGAACCGCAACCTGCTGCTCAGCGACGACGCGCAAGCCTACACCATCCCGAACTTGGAAATCGGCGCAAACGAGGTGCGCTGCACGCACGGCGCAACGGTAGGTCCCATCCAGCCAGAAGAGGTGTTCTACCTGCGCTCGCGCGGCATCGACCCGCCCGCCGCCGAAGCGCTGATTATCATGGGCTTCTTCGAAGTCGTGCTGCGCGAGATTAAACCCAACGACCTGCGCCTGTCCATCCAGAAACTGCTCGCGCGAAAGCTCAAAGGCGAAGCGCCGCGCTACTTTATGGACTTAGCCGAGCTCGACGAGGAGGCGTTGGCAAGCGCATAGCATACATCAAACGCCTCGTGGCTTGGACAAGAGCGTCCAAGCCACGAATGGCTACGCCTCTTCCGCAGGCTCTGTCAACGCCTCGACGATGATGGGACCTGTGTTGCACTCCAGCTGCTTATGCGTGCCGTCGCAGAAGGGGAAATCCGCCGACTTCATACAGCGGCAGAGGGCGACGCGCTCGCCCGGATTCAACTTCATCGTAGTGCGCAACTTGCCGAAACGCTCTTCCGTCTCATGGATAGCCATACGAACCTCCTATGAATAGTTTAGTGGCTGCAACTCAGGCAGGGTGAACTGCCCATCTTTACGGATAAGTGTGCCGTCGAAGTAGATTTCCCCGCCGCCGAACTCAGGGCGTTGGATGACCACCAAGTCCCAGTGGACCTGCGAGCGATTGCCGTTGTCGGCTTCGCCGTAGGCGTTGCCAGGCGTGAAGTGGAACGAGCCGGCAATTTTTTCGTCGAACAGGGTGTCGTTCATGGGGTATCGGATGTGGGGGTTGAACCCCAGCGACCACTCGCCGATGTAGCGTGCGCCCTCGTCCGCATCGAGGATTTGGTTGAGCTTGCGCGGGTTGCCAGCGCCGGGTCGGTCGCCGTCGTCGGCGCAGGTCGCCTCCACAATCTTGCCCTTGCGCAACTTGAAGTGGATGTTGCGATACAAATTGCCTTCGTACACGCTGTTGGTGTTGATGGTGATTTCGCCTTCCACGGAGTCGCGCACGGGGCAGGTGAAGCACTCGCCGTCGGGGATATTGTGCGTGCCATAGCAGGGCACAACGCCGATGCCTTCAATCGAGAAGCGTAAGTCCGTGCCGTGCCCCTTGATATGCACTTCGCGTGTGCGCTGCATGAGTTCCACGAGAGGCTGCACATCGCGCTGCATCTTCGCGTAGTCCACGGTGCAGACCGTGAAGTAGAAGTCTTCGAAGGCTTCGGTGCTCATGTTCGCGGCTTGCGCCATGCCGGGCGTGGGCCAGCGCAGCACGACCCACTTAGTTTTGGGCACGCGCACCTGTTGGTGGACGGGGACCCACCAGTGCTGGCGCACGCGCGCGAGTTGTTCTTGGGGGATGTCGGACATTTCGGCGAAGTTGGGCGCGCCGCGCAGCCCGATGTAGCCCTGCACGCCCTCCATCTGCGCCCGCTCCAGCCCCGCGAGGAACTGGATCTGACCCTCGCTCGCGTGCTGATACAACGCGCGCAGGATGGGCGTCTGCTTCACCGCCGGGATTGCCTCGCCGCCCGCCTGATGGATTGTGCGCATCAGCAACGCTACAAACTCAGGCGGCATATCGAACGCCTCTATCAGCACGCGCTCGCCCGGCTGCACGCGCACCGAGTGGCTCACTAACACATCCGCTAACCGCTGCCAGCGCGCGTCCATCATAGCGTGTACTCCGAGACAATCTGCGTCAGCGTCGCAAAACGCGCGTTGTGCTTTTTCAACAGCAGAACCGCCTCACGCAGGGTCTCCACGCTGTCGTGGTAATCGTAGCCGCCGACGCAAATCACAGGCGTCTCCTGGTCGAGGTGATAGCGCAAGATTGGCTCAATTACCTCCCAGCCTTGATCTAAGTAGGCGATTTTGCCGTTCGCGGTAGCGATGGGCACAATTAGAATCTTCGCCTCGCCTGGCTTGCGCACATCCTGGTACGAGGGATGATACGGTTTCGTGGGCGCGCCGTCCCAGTCCACGAACATCCGATACTCGGCGTCGGGGATGGCGCTGCTGTCTACCAAGAAGCCCATATCCTCCAGATATTTCAGGTCGGGGGGCGTCAGCGCGTAGCTGCCCGCGCGGAAGGCGGTCGGCTTAAGGTGAATCTGCTTGAGCAGGTCTTTGCCCGTCTGTATCATCTCGCCACGCTCGCGCGTATCCTCCACATAGTGTCCGTGCCCATCCTCAAAGTGCAGGTGTAGCCCGAACTCGTGCCACGAGGGGATACGGTGGAGATATTCGCGGTAATACAACTGCACATTCGCCATCGGGTCTTTGCCTGCGACCTGTATCATCCAAGTGAAGGGGATAGTGAACTCTTCAGCGACTTTGATGTACTCTTGCGTGTAGCAGCGCGGGTAGTCTGCTGCTTCGCAGTCCAGTGTAATCGCTACGGTCGGCATGGTTATCAGTCCTCCTCCGCGTTATTCGCACGATAGAGTTTCGGGGTATGCGACGCGATTCCTGCCGATTTGCGCGCGTAGCGCGACCAAATGTTCACAACGCGAGAAGGCAATAAGACTGTCTTCGCGCTCAGCCTTGCGTGTCAAAGCAACGCCATCTCCATCGCGTGGCGTCTTGCGTGAGCAGCGATGCTCTACGCACGCGGGGAGGGAGCTGCTTGTCTCCCCGCGTGCGGCAACAGTCGGAACAGGGGCGTTTTCACATTCGAGCGTCTCAGTCTCTGTCGGGGTCGAACGGGCTGATGTAGAAGCGCGGTTGGATTGCGCCCCCGTAGATATTGCCCACGCCGTTGCGCGTGCTGCTCCAGAACAGCAGCAGCGACTCGTCAAGACCGCCGATGGGGTCGTTGAAGAGGCTCTGACCAGTCTGCCGCTGTTCAAGGTTGGGCATCACCCACAGGTAGAGCTCGTTGGTAGGCAGGTCGATGGGCACAGGCGAGGTGTATTCCACCTCTGTTGCAAACGAGCGCGCGAGGTTGCCCTCGTCGAGCCAGCGCACGACGAGCGTCTCTTCCAGTTCGACGATATTGCCCGCGCGGTCGCGTGCGAGGTAGCGCACATTCACTTCCTTGCCGAGGTCTTCTGCAGCGAAGTAGATGTTGCCGCGCAGGGCGTCGTACTCGTAGAAGCCAATGTCAGCGCCTGCCACATTGTTGGGCGTGAGGCGCACGACCACATGGTTGACGCCCTGCACCAGTGTGAACGCGCCTGTCTGCACGGGCACGCGCCCACGCTGGGTGAGTATCGGCGCCTGCAGGCGCACGCCGGGACGCAGCGTCTTGAAGAAGAAGTTGCCTGTGGCGTTGGGCGCGGGCGCGCTGCGGCGGAAGAAGAGCCACACGCGATCCACAGGTGGACGGTCGCTGACGCCGCACGCGCCGTTGTCTGCGCCACGGCGCACGGGCGATTCGTTCACGCTATCGCTGAGGTGGCGCGGGTTCATCGTGCGCTGGAACACCGTGCGCAGCTGCGAGTATGAACCTGCCGAACCAGGCGCAATCGACAGCACTCGGTACACGCGCGGACGGTAGGTGACCGTCACGATGTCGTTCAGGCGCGGCGCGAAGTTCACGAAGCGCACTGTGCCGTTCGTCGGGTCGACGATAATCTGCCCGCGATTGAGCAGGTTCACCACCTGTCCTGAGCCGTTCAGCACAGGCGCGTTGTAGGTGAACTGCAGCAAGCCCGTTTGCGCGTCGGTAATCGGCTCTTGCAGGATGAACTGCGACGGATTGTTCGGGTTGCGTCGCAGCAGGATGGAGACGCCGTTGATTTTGATATCGAGGTCGGGCGTGTTGCGGTTCCATGCGCCGTCGAGCGGCGTCCAGTCGAGGTGGCGCACGCGCCATAGATTCTGGTCAGCGTCTTTCTGAGCGACCTCATCGACCACGACGGGTAGGAACCGTTCTTGGGTGACGCCGAGCGAGCGGTCGGCGCGCGAGTCGCTAAGCGGTAGCAGGTTGCCGTTGCGCGGGTTGAGGTAGAACCGTTGCATCAAGATTTCCGACTCGGCGCGGTCGCCCACTGTGCCGATGAAGTAGACATCCACGAGGTAGAGGAAGTTGGTGTTCGCCGCGTTGGGGTTGGCGGACACGCGGTAGGCGTTCGCGCTGACGCTTTCGATGGAGCGCACGATGGGCGAGAGTGGCACGCGCTGCTCGCGTCGCCAGTTAGCGAACAGGTCGCCGTCGGAGGAGATGTAGAACGCCTGCGTGCGTCCTGAGGGCGCGGCGACATAGAAGAGCCAGTTGCCCACGCCGTTCACGCCTGCTATCGCGAGGCTGCTGCGCGGCATCACGGGGTCCAGCGGAACGGCTTGCGGATTGCCCGTCGGCTCGCCCGTGCCGGGGTTCAGCCGCACATAGAAGAGCAGCTCATACTTCTGGTTGCGCAGCACCACCTCGCCTGTCCAGAAGAGGAACGCGTCTGCGCCCGTCACGCGCACGAACGGGCGGTGGTGGCGGATGGTCGCAATTTCCGCAGGGGTCAGCGCACGCCCAAGTCCGAGCGCTTGGCTGAACAGGTCGCCGTTCGGGTCGTTCGGGTAGGGTCCGAACAGCCCGTTCCACCAGCGGTTGAACGAGGCTGGGAGCCAACCGTTGGTGGCGCGCACGCCGTCCTGACTGGTGTTGGACGGGTTCCAGTCCAGCGTCGCCTTGTAGAGGTAGAAGCTGTTGGGTCGGTTGGCAGGGTCGGGACGGTTGCTTGCCCAGTAGAGGTGCATTCTGCCTGTGATGGGGTCGCGGTAGGCGGCGGGCGTGATGTCGCTGATGCGCGGCGCGTTGGGGGCGGGGGGCGCGTCGATCATCGGGACGACGCCTTGGTTCACGCCGCCTGTGAGTTGCGTTTCGCGCACGCGCACCACCACGCGCATCGGCGGGGTCGCGAAGGTTCCGTTCACCACGCCGGGGATTCCGCCCGTGTTATGTTGATAAGGCGCAATCAGTTGCGAGTAGACGCCCATCGGCTGGAACGGCGGGACGGCGATGGAGACCTGCGGTTTGCGCGGCTCCACGACGATGTTCGGGTCGCGTCGCGGCGGTATCGCGGGCTGCGCCAGTACGGTGGAGGTGTAGTCGCCCACCTGCGGCTTTTGCAGGATTGGGTACGGCTGGTTGCCGCCCGGATAGAACGGGTTCGGCTGGGGCCAGAAGCGCGTGTCCAGCGTGCTGGCGACGGTCGTCCACGCAGGGATGCCCGCGAAGAAGCTCACCATATCCGAGAAGAGGTACTCGGTGCTGGTGGGGCTGCCGAACGCTTTCCCCAGATACACAGGGTACAGGTTCACATTGCCCTCGTTGCGCACGGTGAACGGCTTCCAGAACGGGCTGAAGATGGGGTTGTCGGGGCGGAAGGTAGAGATGGGGTGGTTCGCGAACAGGTTGCCCCAGTTGAAGCCGAAGCCGCCGGGCAACGCGCCGAAATCGACCACCTGCTCCTCCACAAAGAGGCGTTCGTCTGCCTGAACGGTCGCCGTGCTGCTGATTTCACGATACGCCTCGATGCGCAGATTCTGCGTCACGCCAGGTTGCAGCACGCTCTCAAGCCCGTCGAAGCGTCCGTTGTTGTTCGAGTCGACATAGACGCGCGTGATGGAGTTGTATCCAGTCAGGTTCGCGGGCTGGTAGCGCGGGATTTCGGCGACCACCTGCACAGGGTTGCCTGTGGGTAGCGGGCGCGCCGCGGCGCGTTGTAGGTCGGTTCCGCCCTCGAACAGCATCTGGATGCGTCGCCCGGAGATGTCGGGGTAGTCGGGGCTGCGGTTGGGGAAGGCGGGCATAATTTCCCACGGCAGCGGTCGGATTACGGCAGCGGAACCGCCCTGCCAGCGCATATCGTCCACATAGGCGCGCAGATTGAACGCGACGGGCACGACATCTGAGGTCTGCGGCGTGCGGCGGTCGCGCACCTCGTAGTCGCCGAAGAGCGTCTTGCCGTGCTCGCCTATGCCCACAGGCACAATCGCGCCTGCTGGGTTGCGGAAGCGCGTGCGCACCTCGTAGGTGGTCGTGTCGTCTCGGTTGCCGTTGAAGAGGTTTGCCGATGTGCCGCCTGCGCCCACTGTGCCGATGCCTGTGAGCGCGAGCGGGTTCGCGATGCCGAACCGCCAGCCTGCGCCTGTTGGGTCGTTGCCGCCGTATACAGGGTCAGCGAACAGTCCGCCGCCGGGCGCAGGACGGTCATATTCAGGCGTCTCGCGCGCCAAGTCGGAGCTCCAAGTGCTGCCGATACCGACTTGTAGCTCGTAGTCTCTGCCGGGCGAGAGGAAGTTCGCGCCAGACGCTTGAATCGTGATGGACTGCACCGCGACGAAGTCCAAATTCGGATTGTCGCGCGGTGGGTTGGGCGTTTGACGCGCCGCCAGCGTGTATTCGACGCGCGTGATGCCGGGTCCAATCAGTTGCACCTTCAGCGGGGGCGGATTGTTGCCGTGTTTGAAGTTCCACACCACCACATAGAAGGTGTCGCCCCATTCGAACGCTTCGGGGAATTGCGGCTCGAGTTCATCGGGGCGGATGGCGCCGCTGAGAACGGCGTCGGCGTCCGCTTTGCGCGTGGTCACTGAGACGCGCAGTCGGCTATGGTCAGAGCTGTCTTGGGAGCGCGGCTCTTCGGGCGTCTCGATTCGTTCGCCCAGCCCTGTTTCAGGCGCGGCTGAGGCGACGCCCGTGACATTGAACGCATAGACGATGCCCTCGTCGTCGGCGGCGTAGAGCCAGTTATCGAGCATCGCGGGCGAGGCGAAAATCGTGTTGGCGTAGAGGTCCCAGCCCTCGAACGCCTTGCCGTTGCGCGTGTTGACTGTTTCGTCAGCGTGTAGGGCGAGCAGAACGCCTGCGTTGGACGCAACGATGACGGCAGGACGCGGCGCGCCGATGTCGTTGCCGTTGGCGTCGGTGTCCTGCACATAGGTGAAGATAGGCGAGCTAAAAATCTGTCCACCCAAGTTCTCGCTGATGTGCAGCAGGTTGCCCGTATCGGCGTCGAGGGCAAGCACGCGCGCGCCTGCGCCGCCGACATAGACGATGTTGGTCGGAACCCCGCGATAGGGCAGGTTCTCCACGACCAGCGGCGAGCTGTAGAAGAACGAGAAGAACCCTGTCAGCGGCGCGCCGATGGCAGGACGCGCCCACACCAGCGAGCCGTTGTCCGCCTTGACCGCGTAGAGGCGTCCGCCCTCAACACCGCCTGTGGTGAAGTAGACGCGCCCCAGCGCAACCGCAGGCGTAGAAGTAATCGGCTCGGCGGGGTTCTGGTCTTCAGGCGGGTAGACCCACGCGACGCGCTCATCCTGAGGGGTGTTGGGGTCATCTTGCACGAACGGCTTGAGCGCAATTAGGCGTCCGAACTGGTTGCCTCCCTCGCTGCTGCCGATATAGAGCAGGCGATTGGCAGGGTCATAGGCAGGCGTGGAGACGAACGCCGCGCCGAACCGACTGTATTCCCACTGGAAGTAGGTGCTGGGGTTATTGGGGTTCAGGTCGGTGTTGATGAGGTAGACCGAGCCAGAGGGATTTCCAATCGCCACGAGGTTGTCGTTTTCGAGGATGAGCGGCGAAGCGTAGCTGAAGCTGGTGGAGCTGGCGGGCTTGACAATCCAGTAGATTTTGGTCTCGCCGCGGCGTGTGCCGTTCTCGCCGTCGCCGAGCGCATCGACGGCGTAGACTGCGCCGTTCTGCGCGCCGAACACGACCACCCAGCGCGTGACGGTGCTGCCGCCGTCGCGCACGCGCACGCGCCCGACTGCAGGCGTGGAGAACACGGCGTTGCTCAGCCCGTCCGCGTTCACTACACGAATCGCGTCGGCGATAACGCGCTGCGCGCCTGCCGTCACATCCTCAGGCGAGAAGTTGTTCACCTCGATCTCGTAGGTGCGCCCGCTACGCATCTCGACGGGAACCCTGTTCAGCAGCACCCAGCGTCCGCCGAAGCGTTGGTCGACGCGCAGGCGTAGCGCGCCGCCCTCGTGTTCTATCACATATTGCGCCTGTTGCGCGTTCTGGTCGTCGGAAGGGAACCATGCATACACATAGTATTGCCCTGTGTCGGGCACTTGGATTTTCCAGTAGGCGCGCTGGATGTTGCCCGCGTTGTTGGTGGGGGCGATTTCGTGATAGAGCCGCTCGTAGCGGTCGTCCAGCGCGCTGTTGGGCGTGAACGCGCCTGCCGTGAAGTTGGGGTCCTCATCGTCGTACACTTGCCCCGCCGCTTGGTTGGGCAGGTCGGGCACGCGGAGCGTCCAGCGCACGCGCGCGCCGCGCGTGCCGACGGGGTTCTCAACGCAGGTAATCGTACCGTTGCCGTTCGCGATGTAGACCAAGTGGTTAGTAGGGTTGAGCGGGCTGCGAATGGCGACGGGCGAGGCTTGCACTGTGCCGTAGTCGGGCACGAACCGCACGGCGTCCGCCGCCACAATCGGCGTGATTGCCAGCGGATGGTCGGGGCTGGCGAGGCGGATGAGGTTGCTGAGCGTGACGACAATCTCGGCGCTGCCGTCGTGGTAGAACACGCGGTCGCTCAGCAATTGCCAGCCGCCCAGCGTCTGGTTCAGGTAGAGGGTGGTGGAGGTCCCAGTGGCGTCGACGACCTGATACTCAGCTTGTTGCGCGTAGGGCACAGGCAGCCCGCCGATGCGCGTGTCGGTACTGGGCACATAGACGAACACGCGGTAGTAGCCGGGCGGCAGCTGCCCACTGCGCCAGGTGAAGCGTGCGACGGTCGGCGCAGGGTCGCTGGGGTTAATCGGCTCGCGCACGCATTCGGCGTACTGATACGGGTTGGTCGTGTTCACATCGGCTCGGTAGGGGTCTACCGCTTGCTCAGACGCGCTGGGCGTCTTCCACGCGCCCGGAGGCGTCGAACTGGTGAGAGCGGCGTTGTCGTTATCGACGATGGTGGGTTGGCGCACGGAACCTGCGTCGGGCAGCGTCCACGAGAGCAGGAAGTTTACAACGCTATTGCGGGCGTTATTGGTCGTGCCTGTGCGCTGGTTGCTCCCGCGATGCGTACTCCAGCTATCTTGAGCGAGCGCCAGCGACGCGATTGTCGCCGCCGTCGCCATCCCCATCAGTATCCGCTTCATGTCCAATCTCCTGTGTCCTACCATAGCCTAAAAACCTCCCCTATCGGCTGAGCTGGGCTTACGCAGCTGATACGAACCGCTCAGCTCCGGTCTATCCAGCGTGCTCCAAACGATGGAACTGTTGCTGAACCCCAGATTATCTTGGTTCGGGCGGTAATCGTCGGCGTCTATCTCGAACACCTCGCCGGGATACTCGCGCGACACGATGTTGTTGCCCGAACGCACCAGCGTCGAACCGCTATAGGCGTTGACAATCATCACATTGCCGTTGATGAGGTAGCGCGCCTGTCGCGGCTTGAACAGGATGGGCTGCAACAGATTGCCGTTGCTATCTTCGGCGAGGTTGTTGCCGTCCAGCCGTCGGCGCACGGCGTTCGTGAACGCCTCGTTGGTGAGCATCCATGAGACATCCAGCGTGTCGCCGATGGTTCCTGTGGTGGGCACGCGCAGTTCGTAGACGCCCGTGCTGGTGGTCACCAGCAGGTAGAGTCCTGCGTTGCCTTGCCCGCTCGCGCTGCGCTTGGCGGTGTCTATCGACACGGGCGCGAGGATGGGCACGATGCGTCCATCGGGCAGGCGCATGCGTCGGATGTAGAGCGTCTGGTCTTGCCCGTTCACGATGAGTTGCAGGGTAATCATGCCTGCTTCGGGCGTTGTGGGTTCTTGGGGTGTGGGCGCGCCGCCGCCTGCCGCCTCAAAGCCGCTTACCGCTGCGTTTTGCACCAGCGTCGCGAAGCCCACGCGCGTCGTGTTGCCGTCCCAGTACTCAAACCGCTGCGCCGACACATACCGATAGGCGCGCTCCAGTCGCTGCGCGGGCGTCATCCAGTACAGCACGCCCAGCATCGGGATTGTGCGCGTCTCGTTGCCCTGCTGGAAGGTCAGCTCCACGGGCGGTCCCACTGTGAAGGTCCGCGCGTCCGCCACGAACCGATCGACGATATCGACCACCCGCGCGTTGCCCGCGTCGGTGATGGTATAGTGGATCCAGAACTCCAGCGGTTGGCGATTCACATAAGGGTTGCGGCTCGCGGGCACATACTCCGTCCAGACCGTGACATCGGTGGGGTTGCGCAGGTTTTCAGGCGCGCCGCCCACATAGTTGGAGCCGGGCAACTGGTTCGCCTGCGCCCACGCCTCGTCGCGCAGGTTGATTATCTGCGCCACCTGGTCGTCCGCGCCGCGAACGATGTATCGGTCGGGGATGAAGCGCGTGATGGTGCGCACTTCCGCGCCTGCGCGATCCAGTATCGCGACGCGATTGCGCTCTGGCTCCACAATCAGCAGTTCGTTTTCGCCGTAGCGGTACACGCGGGCGTTCGGCGTGATGGGGTAGCGCGCCTTGCTGGGGACGATAGAGCCTGTGTAGAAGTCGAGTTGCGTGTTCTCGGTAGACCAGACCACGCGCCCGGCAGTGTCAACTTCCAGCAGGCGGCTCTCATCGGCGATGATAGTGCTTTGGCGACTGTATGCCTGCAAGCCCTCTTCGGAGCTAATCACCAGCAGCCCCTCGCCTACTGCAATCGGTGACAACTGTGTACCCGCCTGGAAGCCGTTGGCGAATCGGCGGAACAGCTCGCGCAGGAACGCGACAGGGTCGAGATTCTCCTCCTCCAAGTCGGTAATCACATCATCGATAAAGGGCCAGCGGATGATGGACTGGTACTTGAGCGGCTCGTTCGGGTTCACGCGCGGCACCGTTCCTGCCTGCGCTTTGCGTTGCGCCAAGTCGGGCTGCAAGCGATAGGGGTCGGCCGCTACCCCCAGAACACCAACAAAGGTTTGGAAACCTCTTTCTGTGGGGATGGTAATCTGGCACGGCATGTAAATCACATCGCCCACCAGCACAGGATTTGCCTGTGCACTCGGCCCCAGAAAGACCGCGTACCAGCGCAGGTTGTTCCAGTTGCCCGACACGCGGTCGGGGTCAACCCAAATGGGCGCACTCCCTCCCACATTCACCAGCACGGGCTGTGTGAGGCTTAGCACATTCTCGAGGAGGTTAATCTGCCCGCCGCCCCCAGA
>CALGZO010000323.1 GCA_937934465.1 uncultured Fimbriimonadales bacterium
CACGCAGGCGTCGGCGAGGACGCCGATGCTACGCAGGAGGTGTCGTAGCGTCAGCGTCTCGCTGACGAAAAAAACGCCGACGCTACGAGTGTGGCTTGGACAGAGGTTGTTCGAAAATTCGCCTGTTGTACGGGGAACCCCCTCCTGCAAGCAGGGAGAACCGATTTTTCTCAATTGGTCCCCCCTGCTTGCAGGGGGAACCGATTTTCTCAATTGGTTCCCCCTGCTTGCAGGGGGAACCTAAAGGAGGGGGTACCTGTACCTACACAGGGATATGCGCCCTCTCATAGGGGCAGACACGCAGGTCTGCCCCTACTTGGCTATTGCCATAGGGGCGCACCTGCGTGGACGCCCTGCGTTTTATGGATGGGCATCCTGCCCAAACGATTTCTCGAACACCCTCTCCCCCCCTGAGGCTGTTCGAAAATTCGTCTGTTGTATGGGAAACCCCCTCCTGCAGGTTCCCCCTTGAAAAGGGGGAACCGATTTTTCTCAGTTGGTTCCCCCTGCTTGCAGGGGGAACCTAAAGGAGGGGGTACCTGCCCCTACTTGGCTATTGGCATAGGGGCGCCCTGCGTTTCGTGGATGGGCATTCTGCCAAGACGATTTTTCGAACACCCTCGCTTGGACATTCCTGTCCAAGCGTCTTCGTCGGCGAGGACGCCGACGCTACGAGTTTGAGTGTCGTCGGCAGGGACGCCGACGCTACGAAGGCAGCGCGCCACACTCGCACGACGCCAAGAATGGCGGCGCACCTGCACGGCTCGTCGGCGAGGACGCCGACGCTACGAAGGACAGCGCACCATACTTGCACGACGCCAAGAATGGCGGCGCACCGCACTCGCACGACGCCAAGAATGGCGTCGCACCTGCACGGCTCGTCGGCGGGGACGCCGACGCTACGAAGGCAGCGCGCCACACTCGCACGACGCCAAGAATGGCGTCGCACCTGCACGGCTCGTCGGCGGGACGCCGATGCTGCGACTCCAACAGGTATAATCGCCCACGAGGGCAGATTGCTATGTGTGGCATCACGGGCTATATCGGGGCGCGCCCACCGCTGGAGGTGGCGCTGGATACACTGAAACGACTGGAATATCGGGGCTACGACTCGGCAGGCGTGGCGTTTTGGGGCGGCGAGCAGCTGCAGGTGATGAAACGCGCGGGCAAAATCCAGCAGCTGCGCGAGCTGCTAACAGGCGTAGAGGCGCACGGGCTGGCGGTCTCCCACACGCGCTGGGCAACGCACGGCATCCCCA
Source organism: uncultured Fimbriimonadales bacterium (assembly GCA_937934465.1). Classification (GTDB taxonomy): domain Bacteria; phylum Armatimonadota; class Fimbriimonadia; order Fimbriimonadales; family GBS-DC; genus GBS-DC. The sequence continues at coordinate 1,260 of CALGZO010000323.1, forward strand.
ACGACCCGAACGCCCACCCCCACACCGACGAGCAAGGGCGCGTCGCCGTCGTGCATAACGGCATCATCGAGAACTATCTGGAGCTCAAGCAGGAGCTGCTCGCGCGCGGGCATCAGTTCCACTCGGAGACCGATACGGAGGTGCTGGCGCACCTGATTGAGGAGCAGTTGGCGCAGGGCTACCCGCCCGAAGAAGCCGTGCGCCGCGCGTTGCAACCCGTGCGCGGCTCGTATGCGATTGCCGTGCTGTTCATCGAGTACCCCGACCGCGTGGTGGTGGCGCGCCACGACTCGCCGCTGGTGATTGGCTTGGGCGAAGGCGAGAACTTCATCGCCTCCGACATCCCCGCGCTGCTGCCCTACACACGGCGCGTAATCCTATTGGAGAACGGCGATGTGGGCGTGGTGACGCGCGACGCCGTGCGCTTGATGCGCTTGGACGGCGCGCCCGTAGAGCGTCCGCCCGTGGAGATTACTTGGTCTGCCGAAGCCGCCGAGAAGGGCGGACACGACCACTTCATGATTAAGGAGATTCTGGAGCAGCCAGAGGCGGTGCGCGACACCCTGCGCGGACGGCTCAAGCCCAACGGCGGTATCCAGTTCCCCGAGCTGAAGCTGGAAGTGGAAGATTGGCAGAAGTTCCGTCGGATAGTGATTGTGGCGTGTGGCACGGCGTATCACGCAGGGCTGGTGGGCAAGCATGTGTTGGAGCGGTGGCTGCGTCGCCCAGTGGAAGTGTATTACTCGTCCGAGTTCCGCTACGGCGACCCAATCCTGCAGCCGAACACACTGGCGGTGTTCATCAGTCAGTCGGGCGAGACGGCGGACACGCTGGCGGCGTTGCGCCTGTGCCGTGAGGCGGGCTACACCACGCTGGGCATCGTGAATGCGGTGGGCAGCAGCATCGCGCGCGAGTGCGACCATGTGCTGTATACGCAGGCGGGTCCCGAAATCTCGGTGGCGTCCACGAAGGCGTATAGCACGCAGGTGGCAGTGCTGTGTCTACTGGGGCTGTACCTGGCGTCGGTGAACGGCACGCTGCCGATGCAGGTCTATTCGGAGGGGGTCAAGGGGCTGATGCAGATGCCGTCGCTGATAGCGCGGGCGTTGGAGACCGAGCCACAGGTGCGCCAGATTGCCGAGCAGGTCTACCAGACGCCGTTAGCGTTCTATCTGGGGCGCGGGGTGGACGCCTATGTGGCGATGGAGGGCGCGCTCAAACTCAAAGAGATTGCCTATGTGCCCACCCAAGAGCCGCCCGCAGGCGAGATGAAGCACGGACCGCTCGCGCTGGTGGAGTCGGGCGTGATTGCAGTGTTCATCGCCACGCAGTCGCGCACCCGCGAGAAACTGCTGGGCAACCTCAAGGAGATTAAGGCGCGTCAGGGCACGGTAGTGCTGATTACCACCGAGGGCGACACGCTGTTGCCCCAAGAGGCGGACTACACGGTGTATGTGCCTGCGCCGCCGCTGGAGGAGTTGACGCCGCTGGCGACCATCCCCGCGTTGCAGCTGTTCGCCTATCATGTGGCGCGGTTGCGCGGATGCGAAATCGACCAGCCGCGCAACCTGGCAAAGAGCGTGACGGTGGAGTGATTAGCCCTCGCGTTTGCCCTGCTCCAGATTGACCAGCGTGCCCATCAGCGTCTTCTCGGCGGCGTTGGCGTCTTGCCCTTGCAGCGCGCGGATGGCTTGAGTAACCTCTTGCGCTTCCTGCGTGCGCCCCTGACTGAGCAAGATTGCTTGCGTGCGTTGCAGCTCTGCCATCGCCTGCGTGCGGTCGAGCTGGTGCGCGCGCATGCCCATAATGGTCTTCTCCAGCGCACGCGAGGCGACGGCGACTTGGAGCTCGTTGGCGACGCGCGGGTCTTGCGGTTGGTTCGCCAGCGCAGGGTCCGTGGTGAACTCGATAACGGCGTCGGCAGCGGCGGTCTCCACACGCCCCGTCACTATGTCGTCCCAAGTGAGCGTGATTTGCGCGATTCGATAGATTCCTGCAGGGTGGTTGGGGAACTCCAGCTCCAGAATGGGGTTGAGCGTGCTGCCGCGCTCGACATCGACCAAGCTGAGCGTGGCGGTGCGTCCTTGCAGTTTCAGCTCGCCGCCGAACGCTTGGCGCACCTGCACCCAGCGCGCGAGCCGAACCTCCAACTTGGGGTTGCGCGCCACAACGGTCATCAGGCGCACCAGCTCTTGCTGGAACACTTCGGGGATTCTGTGGGGCTGGTCGATATAGTAATACTTGCCGCCGCTGCGTCGGGCGATGCCCGCCAGCAGCTCCTCGTTGTAATCGGGTCCGAAGCCGAGCGCGGTGATATGGAAGCCGAACTCTTTCGCCTTCGCCGCCGCGCCGACAATCGTGGAGAAGTCCTTGATGCCCGTGGTGGGTTCGCCGTCGGTGAGCAGGATGAGATGGCTCTGATAGCCGGGCAGCGGCGTTCCGGTAATCTGCTGAGTTCCGACCACCAGCGCGTCGTAGAGGTTGGTGGTGTCGCCGACAGTGAGGCGCATGATGTGGTCTTTCACGAGCGACTTGTTGACGATTTTGCGCGGGGGCATCACGACATCCACGGCGTCGGAGAAGGTCACGATGGACAGCACATCCTGCTCAGTGAGTTGGTCGACGATGTAGGCGCAGGCTTGCTTGGCGTATTCGAAGGGCGCGCCTTCCATCGAGCCGCTGCGGTCTAACACGAGACAGAGGTTGAGCGGAGCGCGTCCGGCGGCGGTCTGCACGGCGCGAATGGGGATGAGCAAGCCCTCGCGGGCGATGCTTTGCGCCAGCGCGTATCGCCTGCCCAGCACCACCTCCAAGCTGAGCGAGGGCTGGAGCGGCGCGCCCATCAGGTTCGGCATCGCCTGCGTGCGCTGCGGGTCTAACACAGGCATCTGCATCGCCTGCGTGCGCTGCGGGTCGTTCAAAGCTCCCATCTGTTGCGTTCGGTCCATACTCTCACCGCTCCGATATTTCGGCGCGCGGCGCGCTTCCCCTGCAGGAAACTCACCCTTGCTCACGAACCTCACCCTCGCGAGGTCGCTATGAAACGCAGATACGCTGTGAACGAGCGGATACGAATCGGCATCATCGGCTGCGGCGGGATTGGACGCCATCATTACCATCAATTCAACCGCCTGCGCGGGCAATGCGAGATTGTCGCAGCATGTGATGTGTATCAGAAACATCTCGACGAGTTTCGCCAGTTGACAGGGCGCGACGACATCCAACCCTACGCCGACTACCGACGGCTGCTGGAGCGCAAAGATATCGACGCCGTCGTGGTCGCCACCCCCGACCACTGGCACGCGCGTATGACCATCGACGCCTGCGAGGCGGGCAAGCATGTGTTTTGTGAGAAGCCTGCCATGCACAGCGTCGTGGAGGGGCTGGCGATGGCGCATGCGGCGCGCGAGCATCAGCGCGTGGTCGCTATCGGGTTGCAACAGCGCAGCGGCGAGCATTTCAAGGAGGCAGTGCAGATTGTGCGTTCGGGCAGGCTGGGCAAAATCACTACCGTCCACTGCTGGAACATCGCCAACGAGACGCCTAACGGCATCGGCAACCCACCCGACAGCGAGCCGCCGCCCGGCTTGGACTGGGACTTCTGGCTGGGACCTGCGCCCAAACGCCCCTACAACCCCAACCGCTGCATCTACAACTTCCGCTGGTTCTGGGACTACGCAGGCGGCAAGGTGGCGGATTGGGGCGTGCATCTCATCGATATCGCGCTGTGGGGCATGGGCGAGCATAACCCAACTGAAGTGTGCGCCTACGGCGGCAAGCTCGCGCTGAACGACAATCGCGAGACGCCCGACACAATCGATTGCATCTGGAAATTCAAGGATTGGACGCTGGTCTACACCCACCGCGCGGGCAGCGATTACCCCCTCTATGGGCGCGGCTACGGCACGCTCTTTATCGGCACGAACGGCAGCCTGTTTGTGGACAGAGGCGGCTTGGAAGTGCATCCCGACAAGGAGCGTATCCCTGCGTACAAACGGGGCGGCTCGGCGCAGAGTGAACCGCACGCAGAGAACTTCTTGGCGGCGATACGCGAGGGCGCGCCGCTGGCGTCTGATGTGCTGTCGGGCGTGCGCTCCACGATTGTGCCGCTGCTGGGCAATATCGCCTATCGCGTCGGGCGCAGTATCCGCTGGGACCCCCAACGCGCACAGATTATCGGCGACCGCGAGGCGAACGCCCTGCTCAGCCGCAACTGGCGCGCCCCTTGGGGCATCCCCCGACGCTACATCAAGCCTATCGGATAGCAAGACTCGCGCTTTCGGTATGCCATTCCTGATTAGGGAATTTATTAGCTGACCTCTTCCTTTAGGTTCACAACGCTCATAGAGGGAACCCGCACAGGGGGGGTAAAACGAACGCTTACTTACCGACGCCAAGAATGGCGGCGCGCCTGCGCACTTGTGGCTTGGACATTCCTGTCCAAGCACACCCTGTCGGCGGGGACAGCGACGCTACAACAGGCGCGACGACATTCCTGTCGTCGCGAGTTCTATTGGCGGGGACTGTGGCGTTGCGACGCCAAGAAAGGCGTCGCACCAGCCTGCTCGTCGGCAGGGACGCCGACGCTACGCGGGTGCGACGACATTCCTGTCGTCGCGAGTTCTATTTGCAGAGACAGTGGCGTTGCGACGCCAAGAAAGGCGTCGCACCTGCACGGCTCGTCGGCGGGGACAGCGGCGCT
>CALGZO010000324.1 GCA_937934465.1 uncultured Fimbriimonadales bacterium
GAAGCCTCTCCACCCCGCGTGCGAGAGGCTTTCTTTTGCGCTCCAGCCGATGGAGGCGTATCTATGCCGACGATTAACCAATTAGTACGTAAGGGTCGCAAGCCGAAGATACGGAAGACGAAGTCGCCCGCGCTGCAGGCGTGTCCGCAGCGGCGGGGCGTCTGCACGATCGTGCGCACCATGACGCCGAAGAAGCCGAACTCCGCGCTTCGAAAGGTCGCTCGCGTGCGCCTGACCAACGGCGTCGAAATCACGGCGTATATTCCTGGCATCGGACATAACCTGCAGGAACACTCGGTCGTGCTGGTGCGCGGCGGGCGCGTGAAAGACCTGCCGGGCGTGCGCTACCACATCATTCGCGGCACGCTCGACTGCAGCGGCGTCGAGGAACAAAAAACCACACGCAACCAAGACCGACGCATGCAGGGACGCTCTAAATACGGCTCGAAGCGACCCAAAGCGAAGAAGTAATCTGGAGGAGAGACGCATATGCCCAGAAAAGGCGCAGTTCCGAAGCGTGTTGTGTTGCCCGATCCCGTATACGATAGCGAGTTGGTGGCGCGGTTCATCAACCGCATGATGAAGGGCGGCAAGAAAGCTGTCGCCGAGCAGGTGTTCTATCAAGCGATGGAGATTGTGGAGCAGAAGACGGGCAAGTCGGCGATGGAAGTGTTCGAGCAAGCCATCGAGAATGTCGCTCCACAGGTGGAGGTGCGCCCACGCCGCGTCGGCGGTCAGACCTACCAAGTGCCGATGGAAGTGCGCGCCGAACGCCGACGCTCGCTCGCTATCCGCTGGATCGTAACCTCACTGCAACGCAAAAAGTCGGGACGACCCGCCCACGAACGCTTGGCTCAAGAAATCATCGACGCCTACAATAAAACAGGCGGCGCATATAAAAAACGCGAAGACACCCACCGCATGGCGGAAGCGAACCGCGCGTTCGCCCACTATCGTTGGTAAGGAGGTAAATCACCATGGCGCGACAGCACCCGTTAGAGAAGACACGCAATATCGGAATCGCCGCGCATATCGACGCTGGCAAGACCACCACGACCGAGCGCATCCTGTACTACACAGGGCGCATCCATCGTGTCGGCGAGGTTCACGAAGGCGCCGCCACGATGGACTGGATGGAACAAGAGCAGGAGCGAGGCATCACCATCACCTCCGCCGCCACCACCTGCCTGTGGAAAGACCATCGCATTAACATTATCGACACCCCCGGACATGTGGACTTCACCGTGGAAGTCGAGCGTTCGATGCGCGTGCTGGACGGCGCTGTCGCCATCTTCTGCGCCGTGGGCGGCGTGCAACCGCAATCGGAAACCGTCTGGCGACAGGCGAACCGCTACAAAGTGCCCCGAATCGCCTTCATCAACAAAATGGACCGCGTCGGCGCGGACTTCTTCCGCGTGGTGGAGCGCATCCGTGAACGCCTCAACACCAACGCCGTGCCCATCCAAATCCCTATCGGACAGGAAGAGAACTTCGAAGGCGTGGTCGACCTCATCTCGATGCAAGCGGTCTACTGGCTCGACGAGAAAGGCAACCAGTACGAATATCGCGCCATTCCCGACTCGCTGCAAGCGCAGGCTCAGGAGTGGCGCGAAAAAATGATTGAAGCCGCCGTCGAGATGGACGACGCGCTGATGGAGCGCTATCTGGAAGGCGGCGAGATTAGCCCTGAAGAGATCAAGCGCGCCCTGCGTACCGGCACGCTCCAGTTCAAACTCGTGCCTGTGCTGTGCGGCTCCGCCTATAAAAACAAGGGCGTGCAACTCCTGCTGGACGCAGTGGTGGATTTCCTGCCCTCGCCCATCGATATCGGCGCGGTCAAAGGCATCCACCCCGATACTCACGAAGAACTTGAACGGCTGCCCTCCGACGAGGAACCCGTGTGCGCACTCGCCTTCAAAATCCAAAACGACCCGTTCGTGGGCAAGCTGACCTATGTGCGCGTCTATTCAGGCAAAATCACGAAAGGTTCCTACATCTTCAACGCTACCAAAGACAATCGCGAGCGTGTCGGGCGCATCCTGCAAATGCACGCCAATCGCCGCGAAGATATCGAAGAGGCGTTCACTGGCGACATCGTGGGCATCATCGGCTTCCAGCAAACCACCACAGGCGATACCATCTGCGACCCGAACCACCCGATTCTGCTGGAGCCGCCGCAGTTCCCTGAACCCGTCATCTCGCTGGCTATCGAACCCAAGACCAAAGCCGACCAAGACAAACTCGCCAACGCGCTCCAACGGCTCGCTGCCGAAGACCCGACCTTCCGCATCTCCACCGACCACGAGACGGGACAGACTATCATCTCCGGCATGGGCGAGCTGCACTTGGAGATTATTCTGGATCGGCTCTACCGCGAGTTCAAGGTGGAGGCGAATCAGGGACGCCCGCAGGTCGCTTACAAAGAGACCATCCGCACCCCTGCCAAAGCCGAAGGCAAGTTCGTGCGGCAGTCGGGCGGACGCGGACAATACGGACACTGCGTCATCGAAATTGAGCCTGCCGAGCAGAACGCGGGCATCCAGTTCGAGAATAAAATCGTCGGCGGCGCAATCCCGCGCGAGTTCATCCCAGCGGTGGAGTCAGGCATACGCGAGGCGTCCGACGCAGGCGTGCTGGCAGGCTACCCCGTTGTGGATGTGAAAGTCCGCCTCGTGGACGGCTCCTTCCACGAAGTCGACTCGAGCGAGATGGCGTTCAAAATCGCTGGCTCAATCGCTTTCAAAGAGGCAGTGCAGCGCGCCAAGCCCGTCATTCTGGAGCCGTATATGGAACTGGAGGTCACCACCCCCGATAACCATGTCGGCGATGTGATTGGCGACCTGAACTCGCGCCGCGCACGCATCGAAATGATTGAGCCCGGCGTCGGCGGCACGCAGGTCATCAAAGCCGTCGTACCCCTCGCCGAAATGTTCGGCTATGCAACCACTTTGCGCTCCTTGACGCAGGGACGCGCTACCTATACCATGCACCCCTCGCACTACGAGGAAGCGCCCGCGCAGGTCGCGCAGAGCATCATCGAGCGCAAAAACGCGCTCCAACCCACACGAGCATAGGAGGAGAGAACTATGGCACGACAGAAATTTGAACGCACGAAACCGCATGTCAACATCGGCACCATCGGACATGTCGACCACGGCAAAACGACGCTCACCGCCGCCATCACCCGCGTGCTGAGCAAGAGTGGCTTCGCCGAGTACCAACCCTACGACCGC
>CALGZO010000325.1 GCA_937934465.1 uncultured Fimbriimonadales bacterium
GCGCTCGATACGGCGATTGAGCTGGCGGAGCATTTCAACTCGGAGCTGCACCTGTTGCATATCGTGCCGCCGCTACATGTTGTGCCCGTGCCTGTGAATGTGGAGGTGCCGCTGTATGAGAGCGAGATGCGCGAGGCGGCGGAACGCTCGATGCAAGAGCTCATCGAGCAGCGCGTGCCCAAGAGTTTGACCGTGTTCGCCAGCGTGGTGTGGGGCGAGCCTGCCGACGAGATTATCGCCTACCAGCGCGAGAAGGGCGTGGATTTGATTGTGATTGCCACGCACGGGCGCAGTGGCTGGAAGCGGTTCGTGTTCGGCTCCGTGACCGAGAAGGTCGTGCGCACCCCCACTTGCCCCGTGCTGACCATCAACGCGCCACAGGAGGAGTAGCTATGCGCTTTTGGGGTTCCACGCGCCCGCTGATTTTCGCGCATCGCGGCGCGAGCATGCACGCGCCCGAAAACACGCTGGAGGCGTTCCGACTGGCGCTGGAGATGGGCGCGGACGGCATCGAGCTCGACATCACGCCCAGCGCGGACGGCGCGCCGATGGTCATCCATGACCCGAACTTGGAGCGCACCACCAACGGCAAGGGCGATGTGCGCCAGCTCAGCGCGGCGGAAATCCAACGCTACGACGCAGGCGTCAAGTTCGGCGGGAAGTATTCAGGCGTGCGCGTGCCCACCCTGCGCGAGGTGTTCGAAGCGTTCGGCGACCGCACACGCTATAACCTCGATATGAAGACCTTTTACGACGCCGACCGCCCCCTCGTGCGCACGGTGCTTGCGCTGATTGAAGAGTATAAACTCGCGTCGCGCGTGCTGGTCTCCTCGTTCAGCCTGGATACCCTGCGCTGGTTCACGGAGGAGACGCGCACGGTTCGGCTGGGCGTTCTTATCAGCCAGCACACCCCGCACATGCTCCAAGAGGACGGACGCCGCTGGCGTATCCGCTACGAGGCAATCCACCCGAACCACACGCTGGTAGACGAAACCGTGATGCGCCGAGCGCGTCAACAGCGCAAAAAGGTGGCGGTGTGGACGGTGAACGACTTGGAGCGCAAGCGCGAGCTGGCGAAACTTGGCGTCGATGTGATAATCACGGACGACCCCGTGCGATGAGGCTCGCTGGGCTGTATGTGATCACCGATTCGCAGTTGCGCGACCCGTTGGAGACCGCGCGACTGGTGCTGGAGGGCGGCGGGCGTATCCTCCAGCTCCGCGAGAAGCGCACAACAACGCGCCAGCTGGTGCAGCTGGGTCAAGCCATGCGCGCTCTCACGCGCGAGTACGGCGCGCTGCTGATAGTGAACGACCGCCTCGATGTGGCGCTGGCGGTGGAAGCCGACGGCGTGCATCTGGGGCAAGACGACCTGCCCCCTGCGCTCGCACGGCGAATCGCGGGCGACCGCTTCATCATCGGCGTCTCGGCGGAGACGGTGGACGAGGCGCGCCGCGCCGAAGCCGACGGCGCAACCTATCTCGGCGTGGGTCCGATGTTCGCCACCGCCACCAAGCCCGACGCCGGCGCGCCCGTCGGACCCGAACGGCTGCGACTTATCAAGCAGGCAGTCGCAATCCCTGTATTTGGCATCGGGGGCGTCGCGCCGACCAACGCGCGCGCGGTTCTGGAGGCAGGCGCGGACGGCGTGTGCGTCATCTCGGCGATTGTGGGCGCGCCCGACCCACGCGCCGCAACTCAAGCGTTTATGCGCCTGCTCGCGAACACCGCGCATGAACCCACCCCCTGACACACGCGGGAACCCCCACGCATCGACGCTGCGCTTTTAAGGTATAATCCCCATGGGCGAGCGGTTCCACTCGTCGGCGGGAGCGCCGACGCCCCCTGCCGCGAGACGCCCCTGAGTATGGGAGGCATGCAACGATGCGAATGATGGTCAACTGGAACGGTCGTATTACCCCGTTAGAGGAAGCCTGCTTACCTGTCTTTGACCACGCTTACCTGTATGGCGACGGCTTATTCGAAGGCATCCGTATCTATAACCGCAACATCTTCAAGTTAGACCCACATCTCCAGCGGCTCTACGATGGTATCCGCCACCTGGACATTCAGGGCATGATTGGGTACGACGAGCTGAAACAGCGCGTGTTGGAGACCGCCGAGGCGTCGGGGGCGCAGAACGCCTACATCCGACTGTCGGTGTCGCGCGGCACAGGCATCGGGCTGAACCCCGAAAATATCGACCAGACGCCGAATGTGATGATTGCGATTACGCGCCTTGCGCTCTACCCGCCCGAAATGTACGAAACAGGGCTGCGCGTGGTTACGGTCTCCACGCGCGTAATGACGCCCGACTCGCTGGATCCGCGCATCAAGTCGATTGGTCGGTATGTATCGAACATTCAGGCGAAGATCGAGGCGAACCGTCGCGGCGCGGGCGAGGGGCTGATGCTGAACGCGCAGGGCTATGTCGCTGAGGCGACAGGCGACAATTTATTTATCGTTAAGGATGGCGTGTTGCGCACGCCGCACCCCTCGTGTGGCATTTTGAAGGGCATTACCCGCGCGACCGCTATCGAAATCGCGCAGGAGCGCGGCATCCCCGTCGTGGAAGATTGGCTCACCTTGCACGATGTTTACAGCGCGGATGAGGCGTTCCTCACAGGCACGGCGGCGGAGATTATCCCGATGGTCGAGTTAGACCATCGCCCGATTGGCACAGGCAAGCCGGGCGAGATTACCGAGCAGATTATCGCGGAGTTCCGTCAGCGCGTGTGCGAGGTGGGCGTGCGTATCGGCGCAGGCGTGCGATGAGTTGCGCCTATTGCGAGCGTCCCGCGCGCTATCAGGCGCAGGTAGGCTTGCAACGCCTGCGCCTATGCGACGCTTGCGCCCAAGCGTGGGCGAAGCGCACGGTCGGCGCGCCCGCGTTGCGCTGGCTGCAGCAACTGAAGCCGTCCCCGCGCCCCCACGCCGAGTGCCCCTTCTGCGGCTGCACCCCCGCCGAAATCCAGCAGTCAGGGCTGTATGGCTGCGCGTTCTGCTATGTGTTTTTACAGGTCGGCTAATCCATAGGAGCCGTCGGGGTACACTTTGGGGGAATGCGCACGGAACGGTTGGAGCCTGTGTTTGAGCAGTTGCAGGCGCGCGGCGAGATTGCGCTGATTGCCTACATCACGGCGGGCGACCCGTCGCTGGCGCGATTGCCCGACATCCTGCGCCTGCTGCACGATTCGGGCGTGGACATGGTGGAGGTGGGCTTCCCCTTCAGCGACCCCTTGGCGGACGGTCCTGTGATACAGGCGGCGATGCACCGTGCGCTTCAGGGCGGCGCGACGCTGCCGCGGGTGTTGGAGACGGTCGCCAGCGTTCGCGCGAGCCTCCCGACGCCGCTGATTGCCTTTACCTACTACAACCCCGTGCAGCGGTATGGCTTGGAGCGCTTCGCCCACGACGCGGTACAGGCAGGGTTCACGGCGTGCTTGATGACCGACCTGCCGCCCGACGAGGCGGACGAGTGGCTCCACTACGCGCGGCAATACGCGCTGCAGCCCATCTTTCTGCTGACGCCGACCAGCACGGTCGCACGGATACGCCTCGCCGCCGAGCGCGGGCAGGGGTTCCTCTACTGCGTCTCGCGCACGGGCGTCACAGGCGCACGCGACCAGCTGCCCGACGACCTGCCCGACCTCGTGGCGCGTATCCGCCAACACACAACGCTGCCGATTGCCGTCGGGTTCGGCGTCTCTAAGCCCGACCATGTGCGACAGATTGCCCAGATAGCCGACGGCGCGGTGGTCGGCAGCCAACTGGTGCGCTACCTGCACGAGTTCGCCGACTCGCCCCACTGGCAGACCGCTCTCGGCGAGTACCTGCGCGGGCTAAAAGCCGCCGCCAAACGCTGACTACGAACTCGCACTGGTATAACTCCTCAGCGCGAACTTCCAAAACAGCCGACCTGCCACAAAAAAGACCACGCCCCACGCCAGCGCGAACAGCAAGAACCCCGCCGAAACCTTACCCAACAACGCCTTCGTGGGTATCGTCGCCAGAAACGCTATCGGCAAGATGTAGGTGAACACACGACGCAACGCCCGCTCAAACACATCCGTCGGGAAACGACCAATCTGCGCGAACACATCCGACAGCACCCACAGGTTCTCCACACGCACCAGCCAGATGCTAAGCGTCATCATCATAAAATGGAATGAATAAAAAATCAGCACGCCTGTCAGCACCATGCCGATATAGAGCGCGAGGTTGAGCGGGGTAGGCATATACTCCAATCGCGTGAGCGCGTAGACGCCCAGCAGCACTGCCACTGCCAGCGAGCCGAGCTGGTCTAAGTTGATGCGTCGCAGCGAGAGCCAGAACTGCGAATCGACAGGCTTGAACAGCACGAAATCGAGCGTGCCCTGCCGCACCAGCGTCGGCAACTCCGACAAGCCGAAGTAGAACAGCGTGCTAATCAGCGCGTCGATGAAGTAGAGCGTCGCCGCCAGTACCAACGCCTCCGATTCGCTCCAGCCGGCGATGGAGTCGGTGTGGCGGTAGATAATCTTCAGCGTCGCGAGGAAGAAGCCGAGCCAGAGCGCGTTGTAGAGCATCTTCGCCCAGAAGTTGGCGCGGAACTCCATCTCGCGCACCAAGCTCGTGCGCAGGAAGGCTTTGTAGAGGTTCCAGTAGAAGCGTAGACGGCTCACATGCCCACCCCCGTGTATTGCCGTAGCCCCTTGCGCCAGAGTACCTGCGCGGCGGCAAGTCCAGCGAGTACCCATAACAGTTGCAGTCCGATTGCCGTCCACAGCGCTTCGCCCTGCAATTTGCCAATAGCAATCTCCACAGGCACTGCCGTCGTGTAGCGGAACGGCAGTACGAGCGCCACTCCTTGCAGCCAGCTGGGCATCAGCGCCAGCGGCGCGACCCAACCGCTCAGCAGCAGCATCGGCGCGTAGTAGAGCGAGAACACGCTATGCGTCTCCTGCAGCCAGAACGCCAACGCCGCCAGTGCATACGCGGTGAAGAACGACACCAAGTGCCCCAGCAATACACTCAGCCAGAACAGCCCCCCCAACGAGAGCGGGCTGAGCGTCGTGAACCGACTGTAGTACCACAACGCCAACCCCGCTACAGGCACGAACAGCGCCATCCGCATCGCCCGCCACGACAGGTTCTGCGCTATCAGTCGCCACAACATCGGCACTGGACGCAACAGCCACTGCGACAGCACGCCCTCTTTAATCTCCATCGACAACTCCCACATGATATGGCTGACGATGAAGTTTGTGGTGAAGGCAATCATCACATAGTAGGTCACCATCTCGCCGGGATTGTAGCCTGCAATCGTGTCGCGTCCGTTGTAGGCGGAGAGCCACACCAGCGGCATCACCAGGCAGTGGACGACATCCGTGAGCATCCAGATGACCGCGCTGGCGCGATAGGCAAGGCTGTCCGCAATATAGATTTTCAGCAGCGCATACGCCTTCATCAGCGAGGAACGCATCGCACTCTATTGTACCATCCAAACACAGTTGCGCAGGGTATACTCTCAGCGATTGGAGGAGAGAAACAATGGCGTATATCACCGAATCGGGCAAGAAGCTCATCACGGTCATTCCGGGCGACGGTATCGGCGCCGAATGCATCGACTCCGCTTTGAAGATTTTGCAAGCAGTGAACGCCCCCATCGAGTATGAGGTGCGTGAGGCAGGGGCAAGCGTCTTCAAGAAAGGCATCGAGTCGGGCGTGCCCCAAGAGACCATCGAATCGATACGCAAGACGCGCGTGGTACTCAAAGGTCCGCTGGAGACGCCCGTCGGCTACGGCGAGAAGAGCGCGAATGTCACCCTGCGCAAGCTGTTTGAGACCTACGCGAATGTGCGCCCCGTGCGCGAGTTCCCGAATGTGCCCACCCCCTACAGCGGGCGCGGCATCGATTTGGTGGTCGTGCGCGAGAATGTGGAGGACTTATACGCGGGCATCGAGTATATGCAGACGCCCGGCGTGGCGCAGACGCTCAAGCTCATCTCGCGCAAGGGCTGTGAGAAGATTGTGCGCTTCGCGTTTGAGCTTGCCCGCGCGGAAGGGCGCAAGAAAGTCCACTGCGCCACCAAAGCGAACATCATGAAGTTCGCAGAGGGCATGCTCAAGCGCACTTTCGAGGCAATTGCGCCCGAATACCCCGACATCGAGGCGAACCATATCATCATCGACAACTGCGCCCACCAGCTGGTGAAGCGTCCTGAGCAGTTCGAGGTGATTGTGACCACCAACATGAACGGCGACATCATCAGCGATTTGACCTCCGCGCTGGTGGGGGGGCTGGGCTTCGCGCCCTCGGCGAACATCGGCAACGAGGTCGCGATTTTCGAAGCCGTGCATGGCTCCGCGCCCAAGTACGCAGGCAAAAATGTCATCAACCCGACCGCCGTCATCCTGTCGATGGTGATGATGCTGCGCTATCTGGACGAGTTTGAGGCGGCGGCGACCATCGAGAACGCCCTGCTGTATACACTGGAAGAGGGCAAGGTGCGCACGGGCGATGTGGTCGGCTACGACAAAGGCGCAAAGACCACCGAATACACCGACGCGATTATCGCCAATCTCGGCAAAAAGCCCAGCACGACGCAGGTGCGCGAGTATCGCCCCATCAAACTGCCCCAGATACCGCCTGACCCTGTGTTCGTGAAGGTGAGCCAGCGGCGCGTGGTTGGGGTGGACATCTTCGTCGAGACGGATTTGTACCCCGAGCCGCTGGGGCAGGCGTTGGAGCAGCTCGTCGCCGAATCGCCGTTCCAGCTGAAGATGATTTCCAGTCGCGGCACGAAGGTCTACCCCCCGACGGGCGCGATTACCGATGTGGTGGACCAGTACCGCTGCCGATTTATATTGCGCGACACAGCGGGCGACGCGACCGACGCGCAAATTTTAGAGCTCATCGGGCGCGTGGGCAGCCGTTTCCGCTGGGCGCACATCGAGAAGCTGCAGGAGTTCGACGGCGCGATGGGCTACACCAAAGCGCAGGGCGAGGACTAAGATAGATGGGTTCCCCCCGCAATCGGGGGGAACCTGAGTATGGCAAGTTCACCGCGACAGCAGCGCGTTCGCTTGCTCTTGGGTGGGCACTCCTGTGAAGACCAGCTGTTGGTCCACCACAATCGCGGGCACTGCGCGGATTCCGTACTGTTGAGCTTCGGGGCTATCGGGCGTGCGCGTGATGACCGTGCAGCCGCACTGCGCCACCGCGTTCCGCACGCGCTGAACCGCTTCATCGCACAGAGGGCAACCCGCAGTGAAGACTTCGATAGTACGTGCCATAGAAGACCACCTCTTCTGGTAATAGTCGATGGCATCGGTAGCCCGACACAGTGCGCTGGGCAGGCGTCAGTAGCCCGCACGCATCGTAGTAGCGGAGTGTGGAGACTTTCACACCCCCTCGCTTCGCCATCGCCCCAATCTGCCAAAGCCGTGCCATCGCACGATAAAGTGTACCCTCTCCTGTCGAGGGGAGAATCAAGGGGAGGCGAGGGTGTTCGAGAAATCACCCCGCTCGCAGCGTGAGTGGGAAACCTGCGCTTGCGCTCAGTGGGTGTGGTCATTCGTCGGCGGGGACGCCGACGCTACACTGGGGGGCGTAGCGTCAGCGTCTCGCTGACGAAAAAAACGCCGACGCACAACACAGGCGCGACGCCTTTCGTGGCGTCGCAACACCCCCGCCGACAGAGTGTGCTTGGACAAGAATGTCCAAGCCACGCTCGCACAGGTGCGACGCCTTTCGTGGCGTCGCAACATCCCCGCCGACAGAGTGTGCTTGGACAGGAATGTCCAAGCCACACCTGCGTAGCATCGACGTCCCCGCCGACGAATGACCACACCCACCGAGCGCAAGCGCAGGTTTCCCACTCACGCTACGAGCGGGGTGATCTCTCGAACACCCTCGCCTCCCCTTGATTCTCCCCTCGACAGGAGAGGGTACACTTTATCGTGCGATGGCACGGCTTTG
>CALGZO010000326.1 GCA_937934465.1 uncultured Fimbriimonadales bacterium
TTGATATACATCATGAAACCAAGCGCAATCTGCTTGGTGTTGCTCGTACAGGTTGTTTGACGCGCCTTATCGCGCGCCTGCGCAAACACGGGGAACAGGATCGCCGCCAAGATGGCGATGATCGCTATCACGACCAGCAACTCAATCAGCGTAAAGCCCTTCCGTCTGTGCATAGCTGTATAACCTCCTAAGAAGTAGAGATTAGAGCCTACCCGAAGGTAGTTGCTCTATTATACCCTACTTAAGACTAAAAGCGCAAGGGGTAAGTTCCTGATGTACCCCCTTTTTCCTGCCGCTTATACAAAAACGCGGGGGCGAATTGCCCCCGCGTGGTCGTTTCCGTCTTTAAGACTGCTTTACTTCGGGACCACGTTGCGCGCCTGCAGACCCTTGGGACCTTGCACGACTTCGAACTCAACGGACTGCCCTTCGTACAGCGTCCTGTGCCCCTGCATGGTAATCGCAGAGTGATGCACAAAGACTTCACGACCGTCGTCCGCTACGATGAACCCGTAGCCTTTCTGGTCGTTGAACCATTTGACTTTACCCGTATCCATACTAACCTCCTTCCGGGCTGTGCGGACGGGTAGACCACACACCCCGATTTGATGCTGTCCAAGTATACCTGAAGCGCGTGTCGGAAATTGCAAGGGTTTCGAGGCATAGGGGGCGAATTCGAGGGCAGATTCAGCGGCTCCCACGTTTTGTGAGCGGCAGCCCGTCTTGGCACAGGGGGCACTCCTCAGGCGCGTAGGTGTGGGCAGGCAGTCGCAACGCGCTGGCGAGCGGCGCGCCGAAGTCGGGCGTTGTCTCCGAACGGTCAATCAGCACGCCAATCGCGACCACCTGCGCCCGATGCTGCTGCAACAGCTCCAGCACCTCGCGGATGGAGACGCCCGTGGTAAGCACATCGTCCACGAGCAGCACGGGGGTGTGGGGGGTCAGGGTGCTGTCGCGTCGGAAGGCGCGTCGGTCGCCCTCGCGCTCGGCGTAGAGCGCACGCACGCCCAACTGTCGCGCCGCCTCATACGCCACCAACACGCCGCCCAGCGTCGGTCCTACCACCGCCTCCACTTCGCCGACAATACCCGTCAGCCGCGCCAGCATCGCCTGCACGCACTGCGTCAGCAGCTGCGGCTGCTCCAGTAGGCGGAACTTCTCGAAGTAGATGTCGCTGTGCCTGCCCGAAGTGAGCAGGAAGTGCCCGTGTAGCACCGCGCCGATACGCTCTAAATCGCTGAGGCTCATGGCTCGCCTTCGAAGCTCTGTTCCGCGCTGGGGAACTGCTTCGCGCGCACGGCGTCGGCGTATTGGCGCAGCGCGTGCGCAATCGTCTCGCGCAGGTTCGCAAAAGGCTTCGTGTGGCGCAGGGTGTGCGCGCTCAACCCCAGAATATCGTGCCAGACCTGAATCTCGCCGTCGCAGTGGACGCCTGCGCCGATGCCAATCGTGGGGATTTGCAGGCTCTGCGTAATCCGCTGGGCGAGGCTCGCGGGGATGACCTCCAACACCACGCTGAACGCGCCTGCGTCCTGCACTGCCTGCGCCGCTTGCGCCAACGCTTCCTGCTCCGACGCGGTACGCCCTTGCAACCGATAGCCGCCGAACTGGTGAACCGATTGTGGGGTTAGCCCCAGATGCGCCATCACGGGGATGCCGACGCCGACCATCGCGCGGATTGCTTCCAGCACGCGCGCGCTCGCGCCCTCCACTTTCACAGCCTCCGCGCCCGCCTGCATCAGCGCGCCCGCGTTGTAGACCGCATCGTCGACCGACGCGCCGTAGCTCAAAAACGGCATATCCGCAACCAGCAGCGCGCGTTTCAACCCGCGACGCACTGCTTTTAAATGGTGTAGCATCTCCTCCATCTGCACGGGGAGGGTGGTCTCATAGCCCAGCACCGTGTTGCCGACCGAGTCGCCCACCAGCACGACATCGACGCCCGCGGCGTCCGCCATCTGCGCGGAGGGGTAGTCGTAAGCGGTGAGCGCAACGATACGCTGCCCACGCCGCTTCATCTGCAACAGCGTGCGTGTGGTGACCTTTTCCGCCATCGCAAGGTATTGTACCCCTTGCGAGGGGGTATCCTATAGTTTATGAGGCGTTGGGTTGGGTTGCTGATACTGTGGTTGGCTTTGTGGTGCGTGTGGGCGCAGGACGCGCCGCGCGTTGCGCCAGGCGATTCACTGCGCGTAACGGTGGAGGGCGACGAATCGCTCTCGCGTGTGTATGTGGTGGACGCAACGGGCGCGTTTCGGATGCCTCTGATTGGCTTGGTGCAGGCGTCGGGGCGCACCCCCGACGAGCTCGCCGCTGAAATCGCAAAACGCCTGCGCGACGGCGGCTTCTATCGCGACCCGAAGGTGACGGTGGAGATTGCCCAACGCGCCGAACCGCGCGTCACGGTGCAGGGCGCGGTGCGCCGCGGCGGCGAGTTCAACCTGCAGCAAGGCTGGCGACTGAGCGACGCCCTGCGCGAAGCCCAACCGACCGATGTCGCCGACCTCAGCGCAGTGCGACTCGAACGGTTCAGCGGCGAACGGCTCACCATTAACCACCTCAAGTTCGTGCAAGACGGCGACGAGAGCGCGAACCCCCCGTTGCAAGCGGGCGACCGCATCTTCGTGCCGTTGCGGGCGGGCGGCAGGAATGTGCTGGTGCTGGGCGCAGTGCGCTCGCCTGGCGCGTACGAGCATAGCGAGGCGGGCACGCTCATCGCCGCGCTGGGCAAGGCGGGCGGCACGCTGCCCGAAGCGGATACCACCCGCATCCAAATCCGACGCCCCGACCGCGCCGAACCCATCACAGTGAACCTAAACACCCTGCAAGGCGATGTGCCGTTGCAACCCGGCGACCAAGTGAATGTGCCCTTCCGCGCCGCACGGCAGTTCATCGTGGTGCGCGGCGGCGTCAACCGCTCCGGACTGGTCAACTACGCCGAGAATATGACCCTCACCCAAGCCATCGAAGCGGCAGGCGGACCCAAGCCGAACGCGATTCTGGAGCGCGTGGTGATTTTGCGACCCAACGAACGCGGCAGACAACAGCGTATCGTGGTGAATCTGTTGGAAGTCGCTAAAGGCGCACGCGCCGACGAAACCTTACAGCCCGGCGACACCGTGGAAGTGCCCGAACCTGCCCAACGGCGCGTCTCCGCAGAAGAGCCACTACGCATCCTGTGGCTACTGCTGAGCATCTACTTCCTCATCACACGACGCTAAACGCGACGGATGAATCCTTTCGCGCTACGCGCGCCTCTAACCCTACGGAGACGCGATACGCCGTCTCAATCTATGACAGGAGGTGTCAAATAATGGCTATCCAGTACGATATCGAGGTCGATGCGCGCGGGCTACAGTGTCCGATGCCCATCGTTAACGCACGGAAAACCTTTCAGGAGCTGCAATCGGGTCAGACGCTGCGCGTGCTGGCGACCGACCCAGGCTCGGTGAACGACTTCAAGGGCTGGGCGAACATGGTCGCCGACGCGGAGCTACTCGCCCAAGAGACAACGGAGATCGACGGCAAAACAGTCTATGTACATTATATACGCAAAAAATAGGAGGTGGAATGGTGATAGCGAACGGTCATGCGGCAGTGGAAGAGCGCACTATACCTGAATTAGGCGCGTTGCACGCGCAGGTGCAGCAGTTGCAGGCGCAGGTGGACGCCCTGCGCGCCCAAGCTCCTGAGAACCGCCTCTCGATGGTGGTGTTCTCAGGCGATTTGGACCGCGTGTTGGCGGCGTTCGTGATAGCGTCGGGCGCAGCTGCGAGCGGGATGGAGACATCGATGTTCTTCACATTCTGGGGGCTGACGGCGTTGCGGCGGCGGCGCGAATCAAAGGGCAAAACGCTGCTGCAGAAACTGATGGGCTGGATGACGCCTGTCGGCTCAAGGGGGCTGGGCGTGTCGAAGATGAACTTCGGCGGCGTCGGCGCGAAGATGCTCCGCGCGATGATGCGTCAGCAGGGCGCGCCGCAAATCGAAGAGATGATGCAACTCACACGCGACTTGGGCGTGCGCATCGTCGCCTGCCAGATGTCGATGGATGTGATGGGCATTCGCCAAGACGAGCTGATCGAGGGCGTCGAAGTGGGCGGCGTGGCGACCTTCTTAGGCGACGCCACCAAGTCGAAAACGACGCTGTTTATCTAAGCAGCGCTACACCTCGCTTCCTGAGAGACTGCCTCAGACAGTGAGCGCATAACCCTCACCCCCCCTCTCCTACTGCGTGGGAGAGGGGAGCGAGTGCTAACACCCGCTCCCAAAGTCGAACAGCACAGCAATCAGATTGACAGTGTCCGCCTGCTCTGAGCGCATCGTCGCCCAGTGAATGGCATCAGGGGTGCGTAAAGAGGTGTATTGCGCTCGCAGCCTCACAGCTCCGCCTGCTCATTGGGCAGCAGGAGCTGGATTTGCACATCGCGATTGCCGAGCAGCCCGTTGCGTTGCTGAGTTTTGGCGCGTGCGCGGATAATCGCCGCCTGCGCGCGATGCACTGTGAGCCGTTTACCCTGCACCAGCGCCCATGCATCCTCGTCGACGCCGATGCCTATAAGGGCGGGGTTCTCCAGCACGGCGCAGAGCAGTCGCGGGAGCCGCTGCCGCTTGAGAAAGTGCTGGTCAACAATCGCGTTTGGGATGAGACCGAGCGCAGGGGCAGTAGGGCTGGCGTTGGGTTTGAGGTCGCCGTCGGGCGAGTGGTTGCCCGTAGGCATGCGTGCGCCCATCAGCGACGCGCCTGCGCTGGTTCCCCCGACGACGCCGCCGCGCGTGGCAACCTCGCGTATCGCCTTCAAAAACGCCTCCGAACCGCCCAATCGCTCCATGAATCGGTTCTGGTCGCCGCCGGGAATCCACACCGCGCGCGCCTCTCGCAACAGCCCTGCCAGCTCCTCTGGGTCTTGAGTGTCGGGCGTCAGCACATTCTGTGCGCCGTTCTCGGCGAAGAACTCGGCGGAGCGTCGTGCGCCGCGCCCGACCGCCTCTTGCGTGTGCGCGAGTATCACCACGCGGGCGTGCGCGCCGCCTGCGAGGCGGAGTATCAGTTGCGGCACTTCGTCGGGCGTGCCGCCGCCCCCTGCCAAAATCACGGCGCCGCTCATAGATGCTCCACCAACCTATGTAAGTTTGTCAGCACGGGCACGGGGCTATCGGGCTGCGGGTGGGTCGCGCCGTCGCGGTTGAGCCATACTGCCTGCCAACCAGCGTTCAGCGCGCCTTGCACATCATGCTCCCACGAGTTGCCCACAAACAGAATCTGCTCTGCAGGCAGGTTCAGTTGCCCGCGCACGAACTCAAAAATCGGCTTGTGCGGCTTGCCGACGCCCACCTCGCCCTCAATCGCCACGATATCGAACAACGCCTCGATGCCCAGCGTCTGCAGCTCGCGCCGCTGCTCGTAGGCGGGACCGTTCGTGATTACAAAGATCGGATAGCGTTCGCGCAGGGTGTGGAGCGTGGTCAGCGCGTCGTCGTGCAGGCGCAGCAGCGACTCGCGCAGGGCGGCGTACTCCGCGCTCATCTGGTCTGCCAACCGCTCGTCGTCTATCTGCAGGCTCTGCAGCAGCCGTCGGAAGGTCTCCGTGCGGGTCGCGCGCCCCTCCTGCAGGTAGAGCGGATACCAGCGCGGGCTGTGTAGCTCCTCCAGCACTGTGCGGAACGCGCGGCGGTAATGCTGATCGAGCGCGTCCAGCGGCAGCTGCGTGCGCGGGGCGAGATGGGTCTGCAGGATTTGCAGGCGGGCTTGCACAGCGATTGGCATATACACGCACAGCGTGTCGTCCAAGTCGAACCCGACGGCTCGGATGGGCTGAGTGAACATAGCGCAAGTGCAGTATACCTCACCATGCGCTCTGTTGGAACTCGCGCCACACACGCTGATACACCGCGCGGGTCTGCTTCGCGATGCGCTGCCAGTTGAACTCGCGTTGCACTGCTTTGCGGGCGTTCTGGGCGCGTTGTTGCGCGGCGGCGGGGTCGGTCAGCACGCGCAGCACGCCCCACGCGAGGCTCTCCGCGTTGCCTGCCCAAGTGACAATCCCTGTCTGCTCGTGGCGCACCACCTCTTTGAGACCGCCCGCGTCCGAGACGACCACAGGCGCGCCTGCCGCCATCGCCTCTAACGCCACAATCCCGAACGGCTCGTACAAACTGGGGTACACCGCCACATCGATGACGCGATAGAGCTTGAGCAGGTCGGCGTCGGGGATGAAGCCTGTGAACCGCACGGCGTGTTCCAAGCCGCAGAAGCGCACGAACTCTTCCAAGTGCGCCCGATAGCCGCCGCCGACAATCACCAACCGCGCGTTCGGGCGCTCCGCGCGCACAATCGGCAACGCTTGGAGCAGCACCTGCACGCCCTTCTCGCGCACCATGCGCCCCACGAAGAAGATGAGCGGCTGGCTCGGCTCAGCGAACCGCGCACGGAACGCCGCCCGCTCCGCCTCAGGGAACTCGAACTCGAACTTCTCGGCGCGAATGCCGTTGGGGATGACATCGATCTTATCCGCGGGGGCGTTCAGCGCGTATTGGACTTCACCGCGCATGAATTCGCTGCAGACAATCACGCGCCACGCCTCGTAGCCCAGCTCCCACTCGGTGTGGCTGATAGCGCGGGAGAGGTCGGAATGGATGCCGCCGTGCCTGCCGTGTTCGGTGGCGTGGATAGTGGCGACGAGGGGGACTTTGTAGCGGTGTTTGAGCGATTTGGCGGCGGGGTGCGCCAGCCAATCGTGGGCGTGCAGCAGTATCGCCTCGCGCTGGCTCTTGACGGGTCTGCCACGCAGCCACTGTTGCAGCAGGGCGTCGGCGCGGGCTTCGAACGCGGCGTTCATGCCGTACACGCTTCTCAAAAAGTCGCCCTGCGGCGGGGGCGGCGACGCCACCCGATGCAAATAGACGCCGTTCTCCACCGCCTCGTCGGGCGCGTCTGGGTGCGTGGTGGTAATCACATGCACTTCCAGCCCTTGCGCCGCCAACGCCTCGCTCAACTCTTGCACATGGCGGGCGATGCCCCCCACAATGCGCGGGGGGTACTCCCAAGACAGCATTACAATCCGCACGGGCGCACAGTTCGACGCGCGGGGCGCAACTCCTGCCCCACGCGACGCTTCACAGAACTACCACACGGGCGTTGGCGACCCCGTCCATCTGCCGTATCTGCTCGAACGCCTCGTCGGGGATGGGATTGTCCACCTGCAGGATCATCACGGCGCGCCCGCCAGGCGATTCGCGCCCGACATGCATGCCCGCGATGTTCACTTGGTGGCTGCCGAGCAACGCGCCCACACGCCCGATGATGCCCGGCTGGTCGTGGTGTTCGGTCATCAGCAGGATACCTTCTGGGCGGATGTCCACGAACAGGTGGTTCAGGTGCGTGATGCGCAGGTCGGCGCGTCCGAACACCGTGCCTGTGAGTTGTTGGCGCCCGCGTGCGCTGTGGGCAATCAGGGTGAGGGTGTCGGGGTAGAGTTCGGTTTCGGGGCGCGCGCTCCACTCCAGTTGGACGCCGCGCTGCTGCGCGACGAGGGGCGCGTTCACGAGGTTCACAGGCGCGTCGGCAGCGCGTTGTAGCAATCCTGCCAGTCCTGCGCGGGCAATCAAGTCCAACGGCAGGTCGCCCCACTCGCCCGAGAAGACAGCGTGGAGTCGTTCGATGGGCGCGTCGGCGAGTTGCGAGTGGAGTTTGCCCATCTGCTCCGCGAGTTTGAGGTAGGGCGCCACGCGCGTCATCAGCTCGGGCGGGATGGGCGGCAGGTTCACAGGGCTACGCGGCGCGCCGCCCTGCAACACCGTGACAATCTGCTCCGCCACATCGACCGCCACCTTCACCTGCGCTTCCTGCGTCGACGCGCCCAGATGCGGCGTCAGCACATTCTGGGGTTGATGGAGCAGTTTCAGGTCGGGCGGCGGCGGCTCGGTGGGGAACACATCCAGCGCGGCGCCCGCCACATGCCCCGACTCGACAAACTCCGCCAGCGCGTCGGGGTCAATCAGTTCGCCCCGCGCACAGTTGACGATGCGCACGCCTCGCTTGGTCTGCGCGAGCGTCTGGCGATTGAGCAGATGTCGGGTTTCGGGGGTGAGGGGCGCGTGCAGGGTGATGAAGTCGCTCTCGCGCAGGAGGGTCTCCAGCGGCGCAGGCTCCGCGCCGAGCTGTTGGAGATGCGCGTCGGGCACGAACGGGTCGTAGGCGACGATGCGCATGCCGAACGCGCGTGCGCGTCGGGCGACCTCGCGCCCGATTTTGCCCATGCCTATCACGCCGAGCGTCTTGCGCCACAACTCCACGCCCACGAACTGGTTGCGCTTCCATTCGCCTGCGCGCACGGAGCAATCCGCTTGCGGAATGCGTCGCGCCAACGCGAGCAGGTGCGCCATCGCCAGCTCCGCCGCGGCAATCGTGTTGCCCTCCGGCGAGTTGACCACCACAATCCCGCGCTGCGTCGCCGACTCCACATCGATGTTGTCCACGCCGACGCCTGCGCGACCAATCACCTTCAAGCGCGTCCCCGCCTCAATCACGGCGGCGTCCACGCGCGTCTGCGAGCGCACCATCAGCGCGTCGTAGTCGCCAATCACCGACAGCAGCGTCTCGCGCGGCAGGTTCGGCAGATAGTCCACCTCCGCCGCCTGACGCAAAATCGCCAACCCCTCTTCCGAAACCGAATCGCTGACGAGAACACGCACGCAAAAAGTGTACCCAACCCGCCCCATGCGGTATAATCTTGACGCTACGAAGGAGTGATAGCCTATGACGACGACTAAGCAACGCAGCAGCGTCTTTATGGTGGAATCTGCGTCTCCCGAAGATGTGTTCACCCCCGAAGAGTTCGATTCCGAGACGCGCATGATGGGCAAGGCGGCGGACGATTTTGTGCGCAACGAGGTGCTGCCCCTGCTGCCTGAGATTGAGCAAGCCAAAGAGGGCTTGATGCGCGAGTTAGACCGCAAG
>CALGZO010000327.1 GCA_937934465.1 uncultured Fimbriimonadales bacterium
CTGCTATCAAGAAAGTGCGCAAACCTGCGCACGATTCTCTTCCTGCCCCGAAGCGTCTTGCAGACCGCATTCGTATCTGACAGGCGTAACTTTCCCGACTGTAGTAGAGACCCCCTCTACCACAGTGCCGCCGTTGCCGGACGGACTCGCCACGGGTAGGGCAGTTACGGTTGCCAGCCGTTTAAGATTCAGCGCGGCATTGCGGTCGCGATCATGGTGTGCACCGCATTGCGGGCAGTCCCAATCACGGTCGCTCAAGGCCAGCGCATCATTTTTATAACCACAGACCGAGCACAGGCGGCTGCTCGGACACCAGCGATCGGCGACGATCAACCGGGTTCCGTAGCGTTTGGCCTTGTATTCGATCTGCGAGCGGAACAGGCCAAAGCCCACATCACTGATGGCGCGGGCGAATTTGTCGTTCGCCAGCATCCCCTTGACGTGCACATCCTCGATCACCACCGCTTGGTTTTCGCGGCAAAGTCGAGTCGTGAGCTTGTGGACAAAGTCCGCTCGGATATTGGCAATACGAGCATGTAGTCTTGCCAATGTCGCAGAGGACTTCCTGCCATGGTTCGAAAGCGCTAGCCGCGTGCCTTTTGGCAGTCGCTGCCCAGGCACAAAACCAGCATTTATCTTCGCCGCTTCGACCTTACGGCTCAAACGCCTGCTGCGAATACGTAACCTGCGCAAGGCTGATGTGAGAGGCTTCGGAGCTGGGATAGCCTCACCGCTGGAGAGCGTAGCTGCCGACTTGATGCCCAGATCAACGCCGACGGTGCCATGCGCCGTCCTTTTACGGTAAAACTGCGCATCAGGCACATCGACATGGATTGCGACATACCAACGATCTGCCGTGCGCGACACCGTCGCACCCATGATTCTTCCCGAAAAGCGCAACGTTTCGGTCATCAATACGTCGCCGATCTTGGGCAGGCGGATGGTCTTGCCATCGAGCTTGAACTTGTCGTTCGCAACGTAGCAACTGTCGCGGCACCGACCCTTCTTCTTGAACTGTGGGGCGTGCGCCGGTTTCCCAGCCTTGATGTCGGCGAAGAACCGATCCCATGCGTTTGCCAGATGAGCAAATGGTCGTGCATGGGCATCCCGATGGATGCCACGCAACCAAGGCTGACCGTTTTCATCGAGCCATTGTGGATCGCTGTATTTGATGGCGTTGAACTGCTTTTTCAGCGCCATCGCATTCGGCTTGAGGCCTGCCTCATATTGCTTGTTCCACTCAGCCAGCGCCCAGTTCCAGACGCGCCGTGCCGCACCGCAAGCGCGCTTGAAGTAGTCCACCTGCTCTGGTGTCGGGCAAAGGGCGATTTTGTGGGTCAGGTGCATGGCTTACTCATATTTCTCGTCAGGAGAACGTCAGACTACCGCGCCAGTCTCGACGCATCCGACCCGACCGTCGACATCTTCTGGTCTTCAACGCCCTCAATGGCTGTTGCCACAGCAGAAGATATGCGTTCGTCATGTCGCGTGAATGCCTCTTTGGGACGCACATCGCTGTTCAGCGGGAAATCTGATTCAATTCGATACGTCATGATCTGCATCTTGGTTCAGCGCTTCGTTCAGGTGTTTCCGGTAGTTCCGCAATCCGGAAAGCCTAGACGAAAAGCAATGCACAATGGTCATCAGGTCTTGCACCATTTCCTGTTCTGGCGCGAGACGCTCTTGATTGAGCACCAGCACCTCGCATCCATGCGATGGTGCGTCGTGCTCAAACCACTCGAAACCGAAGCGAGTACGCCGGTCACGGTGGGCAAGGATCAGGGTCTTCATTTCCCGCCGACCACGTTCGTCCATCAGCTTCAGAACCTTCTTACGCTTAACGGTGAGACCACCGCCTCCTTCCTCGATGAATTCGACATGTGCCAACCCCTTTGCTACCACAAACTCTTCCAGCACCTTGCGCTGATGTGCCAAGTCCGGCTTCGGTGCCGCACTTGATATACGGCAGGAAGCGACGATCCGCGTTGGCTCGGATACCGCCTGCCGCACGCCAATGAACTCACGCAACGGTGTCTCGGTGTAACGACGGCGATTGCTGCCTGTTCGTGCCACCGGAATCAACCGCCCTTCGCGTTCGCATCGCTGCAAGGTTTTGACCGAACAGCCCAGCAACTTCGCCGCCCTGCGTATATTCATTGCGTTTTCTATACACACAATTATACACTATTGCGCACTATATGCAATACTAGAGCCGAGCTCCGTCTTCGCCCGGCGCCGGCGGTGTGTCGCCCGCGCCGCCGAGCGTCGCGCTGTCAGATGCGCCCTTCCGTGCGCTGAACGCTGCGATCAACTCGCGCCATTGCTCGTCCAGTCCTTCATCGGTGACGCCGTAGAACACCACGACTTTGCCGCTGGCGTCGCGTATCGCCAGATCGGAGCGCATCTTGCCCGCGCGCATCTCGCGCGTGAGCACGGCGCGGTCGCCTTGCCATTCGATCTCCTCCGGTCCGCTGGGATGATCGGCGAACTGCGTGATGGCATAGTGCCATAGGTCGCGCGCGCTCTTCATCGTCACGTTGCGAATGATTGAATTGTTGCGCAGGTCGCGCACGGTGAAATAGACCA